>DATLTS010000014.1 GCA_035533475.1 Mycobacteriales bacterium
CCTTCCGGTTCGCCAACGTCAGCTCCATCCCGCAAGCCGACCGGCAAACCCCCAGCGGCCAGCACCGACACGCCGCTAGCCGGACCTTCTTACGTGAGGCAACGAACCCGGCTACGCGGACCTTTTAGCTGAGTCAACGCGACCACTGGCGTAGTTATCATAACTGTGATTACCATTACTGATGAACAAGCCCGCGGACGTCTTCAACCGCGATCGTGAGTGGGCCGCGCTCGACGGCTTCGTCCGCTCCCCCCGGGCCGGCGCGACCCTGGGATTGGTCTACGGCCGGCGCAGACAAGGCAAGACCTTCCTGCTCGAGGCCCTCGCCGAGGCAGGCGCCGGCTTCTACTGTGCGGCACTGCAGCAGTCGAGCGCGCAGAACCTGGCCCGGTTCGCCGTCCAGTACCAAGCATTCACCGGCATTCGGGTGCCGGTCGCGTTCGGAACATGGGAGGACGCGATGCGGGCGCTGCTCGCACTAGGCGAGGGACGCCGCACGCCGGTGGCCGTCGTGATCGACGAGTTCCCCTACCTTCTCGACGGGAATCCCGAGCTGCCCTCGATGCTGCAGGCCCTGCTGAGCCCGCGCGGCGCCGCAGCGCGCGGCTGGCCGGCCCGACTGATCCTTTGCGGATCCGCGCTTTCGACGATGGGCGAGATGCTCGGTGGCACGGCGCCTTTGCGCGGCCGTGCCGTTCTCGAACTGATGGTCCATCCGTTCGGCTATCGAGACGCGGCCGCCTTCTGGGGGGTGGGCGGTGCGCCCGAGGTGGCGATGCGCTTGCATGCGCTGGTCGGCGGCACCCCGGCCTACCGCGACATGTGTCGCGGCCACGCACCGGGCCGGGACAAGGAGTTCGACGCCTGGGTAGTAGCCACCCTCCTCGACCCGGCGTCGGCGATGTTCCGCGAGGGCAGCGTGCTGCTTGCCGAGGAGCCGGATGTCCGCAATGCCTCCGTGTACCTCGCCGTGCTCACCGCGATCAGTTCTGGACATACCCGCCGCAGCGAGATCGCTGCCGCCGTCGGCAAAGCCGAGGGTGCCCTCACGCATCCCTTGACCGTGCTCACCGAGGCGCGGCTCGTGAGCCCGCTAGCCGACGCGCTCAGGCAGAAGCGGACGACCTACCACATCGCCGAGCCGGTACTTCGTCTGCACCAGCTGGTCATCGCCCCGAACGAGGCCCGGCTCGGCCGAGGTCAGGCCAGAGCCGTCTGGGCCGAGCTAGCCGACACCGTCTCCTCCCGCATCTACGGTCCCCATTTCGAGACCCTGGCCCGGGCCTGGTGCGCCGAGCACGCCGACCCGGCAACGCTCGGCGGCGGCGCGAGCCGGGTCGGTGCGACCGAGGTCGCGTGCCGGGAACATGGCCGAACCCACGAGCTGGACGTCGTCGTCCTCGAGGTCCGAGCCAATCGCGGCAGCCGGATCAGCGCGATCGGGGAAGCGAAGTGGCGTACCGAACCGGTCGGAGCCGGACAGCTGGCCCGGCTCGAGCATCTGCGGAACCTGCTCGGCGCACCCGACGCAAAGCTCCTGCTGTTCTCCCGGACCGGCGCCAGCCGCCAACTCGTGTCACTGGCTTCCGCGCGCGACGATGTCGAGATCATCGACGCAGACCGTCTCTACACCGGCACCTAGCCCGACCGCAGCCGCGACGGTGTTTGTGGGCTCATCATGCGGCCGACGTCCGTCGTGGGCGACGAGCGTAGGGCTTCGTCACCACCTGATACGAGGCAGGAAGAAGCGCACTCTTGACCCGAGGGGTGACCGCCCCTGCGGGACGCAATTCCCCGCGCTGTTCGCGCCACCACAGCATGACTGCCTGCGAGTCGAAGAGATATTGACGACCGCTGAGGCCGAGGTTGGGCGGGAAGCCGCAACGTCGGACGAGTTGACGTGCGGTCCGGACGGAGCAGTGGCAAAGGGCTGCGACATGCCGGACGGTGTAAATCGGATCAGACAGCTCTACCATCATGCCGACCTCGGATGCTCTCACTCCGAATCGGCGCACTCGGTCTTTGGTTTCCGCGTTCGCGGAGGCCGGAGGCATGGCGGTGATCCGCCGATTGGCGTTGAATGCCTACGCCTACATCTGCTGCCTCGCACGGATTCCAGCGGCTCGTCTCTTGGCTATCCGGAGAAAGAGCAGAGGCAGCAACAAGCCGAAGACCACAATGGCACCGGTCAGCAGAATGTCCGGCCACGCTGTCTGCAAGGCGGCGGTGACGGTCGCGATGGCGAGGCCGAATCCCAGGTACATCGGATATACAACGCGACTCCGGGCCTTGACCAGCTGCTGCGCCTTCGCCTGGTCCGCCGGTGACGGCTTCAACGCGACCATCACGAACCTGATCGTCAGCCGGTAGCACGCCATCCCCAAGATGCCGGCGCCGACGCCCCACGCGAACAGCCACCACGACCACCCGGTACCAGCCACACCCGCGACCGCCGCGCAGCTCGCCAGGACGAGGCCGAAGCTCGCGTACTGCAGCCGCCTGCCCACACCACTGTAGGGATCAACACGAGCGCGGCGGGGCACACGCTTGTGGTCCCTGGTCACGCCCGGGGAATCCCCCTCATGCCGAGCACCAACGGTGCGGTCGCTCTCACGATAACCGCGGCCGCCGCTCAGTCCCGGGATCGTGCAGACGACCCCGAAGCCGATCGCGGCGAGGAATGCCATTCACCTGTACACCCGGCAGGAGCCCAACGCAGATGCCTACCAGCGCCACCCCGACGAATTCGAACGCCGCCGCGGTGACCTGAGTGGCCACGCGGCTCCTGTTGTGCGCTAGTCGCGAGACCTGCGTGCCGGGGCGCATCCTCGCGGCCCTCGAACCGCGAAGGGCTAGAACAGCAGGGCCACCGGCCACTTGTCTTCGTGGTCGTGTCGTGCCACACTGCGGCGCTCAGCGCCCTGGGTCTGTCCGGACCTCATGCTTCCCTTGCCGCCCCGTGACTAACTGACGCCTCAGGCGGCGAACCCCATGGCGGATCCACTTGGTGACCGATTCGCGGTCGCGAATGCGAACATTCCCCCCGACCTACCCGAGAGTCGCTCAAGACCCTCGCGTATCCGATCAACATCTCTTACCGGGCGCCGGCTACGCCGCCGGATGCTCGCTTGCCGGCTTGCCCGCAGCGGCGGACAACGCGTCAACCAGGCAGCTCAACGACACTCTCATGTCTCGGACGAGACTCGCGATGGATAAGCAAGCGGCAGGAACTGAGCAGCCTCCGACATTCGGCTCCGTCTACAGCCAGGAGCGAAAGCGCGTCGCAGGCCGTCCTATGGCCAGGCTTTTCGGAGCCATCACGTCCGGCGCACTCGTGGCAGTGGCATTCCTACTACACGGGACACCAGAGTTTTTACCTCTCATCGTCGCAGGCGTCGCGGTCCTACTCTTCGTTGCCGCCGTACTGGCTTCGCGGGTCGGGAAATTGGGCCGTCGCAGTGGTGAAAAGTAACTATGGAGGGTTGAGATCGTTGAGGTCTTCCAAAGCTCAAATGGGTACTTTGGTGGCCGCCGCGCTACTGCTGGGGCTCGTTGCCGCAAGTCGCTTCTTCGGGCTGGCGGCAGGCGGGTCTGTACTGGTGGTGATAGATACTGTCGTTGCGGCGAGCTTTTTGATCGCTGCCCTCATTCTGGGGCTTCGTCGCAAGCGGCGATGACCTCGCCAAGTTGAGGCGTCGGCAGCGGCGACGCGACGGCAGAGTCTCTTATCCGAAGTGGAGCTGACCCGGTTCGGTGGACACCGTTTTCGTGGTCAGCTCCAGATGCCGGGCCGTTTCCGTGGTTACCGCCCGACCAGCAGCACTTCACCGGCACGCTCTACACCGGGTTGCCGCCGGGCCAGGCGGATCCGGGTACACCGCTGGCGGCACTGCGGGCTTTCCTCGCTTTGGAACGTGACGGCCAAGGGCCAGGGCTGCCATTCGCTTTCTCAACGACCGGGCCGGCGGGAACAACCCCCACCGCCGGCGGGAATCATGAGTTCCCGGCGACCGGCGCGCGGCAGGCTCCCGGCCGCTTCGGAGACGTCGACTTCTTCCACATCCTGGGATCCGGCGCGGACATCCAGCTGAACGCCGAACACGTCCACGGGGTGGTTGGTGGATCGCCGGCGTCGAAGGCTGCGGCTAAACCGCCGTGCAGCCGTGCGGGCGGACGTGGCGGCCACCCCGAACATCCCCGGCGCTCTGGGGAGCTTGTGGTCCGCCGCCGCAGCGCAGGTCGGGGCTCGCGTTCCGCCTGGGGTTTCGCACCGGCGGGGGACACTGGCCAGGTGGAGAAGCGCGTGTGCGTGGCAGTCGAGCTCGCCTCAGAGCAGGGAGTCAGGCAGCCTCCCCGGCCGGACCTGCCACCGGGCTCCGGGCGCTCCGAGAGCTACCAGGTCGAGGCGGACGGCAAGACGAGTGACCGGCGCGTCTTCCAAATCGCCGGGGCCTACTCGAACGGGGACTTCTCGCTCACCGGCTCCTTCGGCGCGCCCGGGGCGTACCGCACGGAAGTGCTGCGGTTCTCGGTGGCGGCCGAGGAGGCTACGGTCGTGCGGAGACGGCTTTCCGCCGAACCGGATGTCCTTCGAGTGTGGCTCGAGGACGAGTACCTCGACACGTGACCCCCGGATTGCTGGTGGTTCCCCGTCGTGATCTTTAGCAGCCGCTCCGCGGTCGACCGGGTGGATGTAAGCAACGGCTCGGCGCTCGGGTGGCCTGGGCCCACCCGGTCGGTTGGTGCGCGATGATCTGTGGGTGGAGTTGGCGCCGGGGGAGCTCCGGATCGACGTGGACCGCGCTGGGCACCGCACGGCGGTGCGGGTGACCCACGTTCCGAGCGGCAAGTCGGTGACCGTCGATGATGAGCCGTCGAACCATCTCAGCCGGGAGCGGGCTCTCACCCTGCTTGGGAAACGCCTAGGCGGCGACGGCGGGGACACCTCGGGGGATCGGGAGCCCCGACGTCCGGGTCCCGACGATCCGACGACCGCCGCTGAACTCAACCTTCCCAAGCCCGGCGGTGGAGGGTAGCTGGCTACCGTCGTTGGGTGAGCGACGAGATTGTCGGCCTCGGGGCGTGCTGCGACTTCGTGCCGGAGGAGGAGTCATCAGCCAGCCCCGGTAGCGTCTCCTTTGACGTTGCGGAGTTCGCGGTGCTTGCCGACGGTCGCCGGGTCACCCTGCATTCCGGCGTGCGCGGCTTCACGGTTTCGGGGCCACGCCGACCGACAACAAGCGACCCACTCGCCGGCATGGCGGCCGCTCATATCGAGGCCGACGTCCAAACTACTGTGCTTCCCGATGAGGACGACTCGGAGGACGAGCATCCCTACGAGTGGCTACAGGGGCGGCTGCGTCGACAGGGGATCGTCGTGACGACCAAGTCATTGAAGTCGGTGCCGTACACCGTCGAGGTCAGCGAACGACTGAGGCAACTCCTGGCAGCGAGTCGAACCGATCCGTGCGAGCGATAGCGGCCGAGTAGGTGCCCCGCTGCGTCGCTGGACCGACGGTGCGGAAATCGTTCGGCCGTGCGCGTCCTGAGCGGTGACCACTCGGCCGTGGGTGAGCACCGCGTCACTCCCCCCGGCCGAGGCGCCGCGGGGTCGACGGCGAGCTTCCGGCCTGAGACCGGCCAAGGATGTTGACGCTGGGACAGTCACCGACCTGCTCAACGTGGCTTGGCGGGGGCAGATCCGCTTGCCGGCCCGGCGATTCCCGGGAAAGTGCGTTAGACGCCGCTGCGTGCTTCATCAATAGTGTGCTGTCAGAATTTTCGTCCCTTATGCCCGCTACTCTCAGGAAGACAACTATCCAAGGTGGAAGTCACTCTTCGACCCTTCACCGCAGTTGACGTGGATCGCTTCTACGAGGAATTTTCCAGCGAAGATCAGGTTGGAGCCACCCAGTGGTTCGGGTTTCCGCTGGGGGCAAGCGCCGCAAGGGCTGAGTTTGCGGAAACAGGTTTCCTTACATCCGAGTGGGGACGAATGGTCATTGAGGCCGACGCAAAATGGGCGGGGCGTCTTGCTTGGTGGAAGAACAGTTGAGGTCCGCCCGCCGTGTCGTGGTGTTGGCAATTCGGCATTCTGCTTCGGGACGATGTTCGAGGTCTAGGCGTTGGTACGCAGGCTCAGCAACTTCTTGCGCGATATCTCTTCGCGCACACGCGAGCGAACCGGGTCGAAGCGTTTACCGACGTCCAGAACATTGCAGAGCAGCGATCTCTGGAGAAAGCTGGGTCTACCCGGGAGGGCGTGCTCCGCGAATGTCAGTGGCGAGGCGGTGAATGGCACGACCAGGTCCTCTATTCTCGCCTACGATCAGGTTTTTGCTAATTTAGGTGTTCGGCTCCTGCTCCTGGACGTCAAGGATTGGTCCCGCGAAGGTCCGCATCTCCGCGTCCCGGACAGGGCCGCCGCCCCAGCGGGCCAGTCGAGGTGGCTGGCCCGTGTTCACGCCTGTAGCGCGGCTGAGTCTGACCAACGTGGCCCCGAGCATGACGATCGGAACGATGAGCGGAACCAGATCCCGGGAGTGCACGAGCCAGGCGCCGATGACTCCGAGCGTTACCAGACCCAGGATGGACGCCCCCCAAATGTCGGCCTTCCGGCGGGCTCGGGGACTACCCTCCGTGGCGCCGAGAACCCGCGCGTCGAGTCGACGTAGCCGCCCGGAAAGGCTCATGTCAGAACAATCGCAGGAGCCGGGCGCAACCGCAACGTAGATGGGTGCTCAACTGACCGGGACCGGATTGCACCCGCGTGCGCGAGGTGACGACCGGCGCCCCCCACGGCTTCGGGACCGGGTGATCACGAGCCCGGTGGATGCCGCCGGGCAACCGCTGGCAACCGACCGCTCCGTGCCGGGTTGCGGACCCCGCCCACCAGGCAGATCCGCAACACGGAACATGACACTTGGCCCCGGTCGTGTTCCTGGTCCTGCCGGTCGTCGTCCTGTTAACCATATTTCAGCAAGGACATATTTCGACCCTGCTCGATGTGGGTGCGCTACGGCCGCGCCGGTAGCCAGTCATCGGTGAAGATCGCTGCGTGATTCGTGGCGGACAGCCGCCGAAACCGCGCCTAGGCCCTGATCGGCAGGTTGCGGTCACAACCCGGGCCGGCGACTCTGGGACGGCGACGCCGGGCGGCGGTTGCTATGGGTAGCAGCGCAATCGCCTGGTGTGCCGAATTCGAATATCGGCGCTCTACGGGGTGGGCGAGGGCAGCGGGCGCCTGGGTGGATGAGCAGGAGTTGTGTCCAGCAGGTCAGCGAGCTCGCTTACCAGGAGCGCTGGGCGGGGGCGCCGTCCCGTGCTGGCGACCCCGGCCGGCTCTGGCAAGCGATAGCGGGCGGCGGCAGAGGGGGCGAGGTCGCTCGGTTGCGGTTACCAGCCCTCGCTCAGGATCCGTTCCAGTGACTCCGTGAATGCGTCGGCGTCCCCGGTGTTGAAGACCATCGGCGGTTTGACCTTGAGGACATTGTCGTGGACGCCATTCGGGTAGACGATGACGCCTTCGTCTTTCATCCGCTCGCAGACCGCGTACGCCTCGGGCGCCGCCGGTTCGCGGGTCGTGCGGTCGCGAACCAGCTCGATGCCGAGGTAGAGCCCCTGCCCGCGGACGTCACCGATGAGCGGGTGGCGGTCGGCGAGGCCAGTGAGTCGGTCCCGGAGGTAGGCGCCGACCGTGGCGGCGTGGTGAGGCAGGTCCTCCTCGTCCAGCACGTCGAGCACGGCGAGCCCGATCGCGCAGGACACCGGGTTGCCGCCGAAGGTGTTGAAGTAGCGCATCCCGGTGTCGAAGGTGTCGGCGATCTCCCGGGTGGTGACCACCGCGGCCAGCGGATGGCCGTTGCCCATCGGTTTGCCCATGGTGACGATGTCGGGGACGACTCCGGCGGCTTCGAAGCCCCAGAAGGGGCCGAGCCGGCCCAGGCCGACCTGCACCTCGTCGACGATGGCGAGGCCACCAGCCCGGCGGGTCGCGGCGAGGAGCGCGTCGAGGTAGCCCGGGGGGTGAACGATCTGTCCGGCGGTGCCCATCAACGACTCGGCGATCACCGCCGCGGGGGGGCGCCCGGCTGCGACCATCGCGGTGATGACGTCCGCGGCGTCGCTCGCGTAGCGGGCGCCGGCGTCGGGGTCGGCGTAGCCGTAGCGACCGCGGTAGCGGTCGGGGGTCGGTACCTCCCAGGTGGTGCCCGGCGCGCCGGTGCCGCCGGGGCCCTTGTATCGGTTGGGGCTGATCCCGGTCACCGTCGTGGTGTTGCCGTGGTAGGCGCCGTCGATGACTACGACGTCGGCGCGGCCGGTCACGGTGCGCGCGATCCGCAGCGCCAGGTCGTTCGCCTCGCTGCCGGTGCAGACGAAGAAGACGACCTCGAGCGGGTCGGGCAGCGTGCCGGTGAGCCGGTGGGCGTAGCGGGCGAGCTGCGGGTAGAGGAAGCGGCTGTTGGTGTTCAGCCGGTGCATCTGGCGGGCCGCGGCGGCCACCACCCGGGGGTGGCCGTGCCCGACGTGGGTGACGTTGTTGACCGCGTCGAGGTAGCGCAGCCCGTCCTCGTCGGTGAGCCAGACTCCCCGGCCGCGGACCAGGTTCATCGGTCGCCGGTAGTACGCCCGCTGGGAGCGGGCGACGTACCGCGCCCGCAGGGACAGCACCTCCGGAAGGCGCGGGGGCGGGTCCGGCCGGCCCGGTCCGGCGGCCGGGTCCGCCGACGTGAGCAGCAGCGGGGTCGGGTCCGGGCACAGGTCGAGCCACCCCGGCGTGTGGCTGGGCGGGACGAAGACGGGCGGCAGGCTGGTGGTCAGCCGGGACAGCTGGACGTGCAGGTGCGCCGGGCCGGTGGGCTCGCACGGCCGGCCGGTGACGGTGCCGAGTAGGGTCCCGGCCGGCAGCTGCGTGCCGGGCGCGACCGCCGGCGTCAGCCCGGCGAGGATCAGCCGCGTCCCGTCGGGCAGGCGCAGCACCATCCGCCCACCGTCGGCGGACTCGCAGCCGGCGGGAAGCGGAGCGTGCACCGGGGTGCCCTCGGGCCCGAAGACGTCCACCCCCAGGTGCACCGTGGCCGGTTCGGCGTTGGTGGACCGGCGGCCGGCGCGGGACAGCCGGGGTTCGGCGTGGGCCGAGACGACCAGCTGGTCCGCGTCGCTGACCGGGATCGGCTCGACGTCCGCGTCGCCGCCCGGGGACAGGTCGAGCACGGTGAGCGCGGCTGCGTCGCCGACCAGCGGCACCGCGCCGCGGTGGTGGGGTCCCACGGCCGCTGCGGGGAGCGGCCGCGGCGGCCGGTGCTGGGCGCCCGCCCGCAGCCGGGCCTGGGCGAGCTCGGCGGGGATCTCGGCCAGCGCGCGCAGGGTCGGCCAGGTGAACCGGACCCGGTCGAGCGGGTAGCCGTTCCCCGGGTCCTCGACCTGCCGGCGGGTCCAGGTGGCCAGGCTCATGCACAGCCGCGCCCCGGCCATCGGGAGCAGCACCGCCAGTTCCTCGTCGTCGAGGGGGCTGACCGCGTGGAACCCGGCTGCGACGTCGACGGCGGCGGCGACTGGGTCGTGGGTTTGCAGCATCGCGTTGGCGGCGGCGACAGCGGGTTCGGCGACCCGCACGGTGGCCAGCACGTCGCCCACGTCGATCACCCCGGACAGCGCCCAGGCGCCGGCCGGGTCGCGGGCGACGAGCACGTTCGCGTCGTTGAGGTCGTGATGGGTCACCGCCCGCGGCAGGCGCGGCAGGGCGTCGGGGACCGTCTCGTGGTAGCGGGCCATCACGGTGTCCACCGCCCGGCGCTGGTCGGGGTCGGCGAGGAACGCCATCCCGTCGGCGACGATGTCCGCCGCGTCCCGGAGGTCCCACCCGTGGTGGCGATGCAGCGCCGGATGGTCGAACCCGGCGAGCGCCTGCCCGACCCGGGCGGCCAGCGCGCCCAGGTCGGCGCGCAGCTGCGCCGAACGCCAGCCGGCGTCCCGCCACCGCAGTCCCGGCACCCAGCTGAGCAGCCGGGCGAGGTGCACCCCGGTGGGCAGCTCCAGGGTGAGCACCGCGTCGTCTTCGACTGTGCGGACCACCCGTGGCAGGGTGACACCGAGCTCGGCCCGGGCGAGCTGGTCCAGCACCGCCACTTGCAGGTTCACCTCGGGCCCGGCCGACGGAGGGGACAGTTTGAGCACATAGGCCGCGTCGGGGGTCTCGACCCGCACGTTGCGGTCGATCTCGCCGGGCAGGGTGGCCAGCCCGTCGACGGTGAGCTGGTAGCGCTCGCCCAGCGCCCGGGCCACCTGGTCCAATTCGGCGGTGGTCACGGTCACGGGTTTGCGGTGGGGAGGAGGTCGGCGGGGGGCAGCAGATCCTCGAGGGTCAACGGGGTGACCAGCCGGGGTGGGAGGACCCGGTCGAGCTCGTCGAGGGTCCATTCCCGTTCGGTGGTCAGGTCGGCGGTGATGGCGGGGACCTGCAGGATGAGGATGCGCCGGCCGTGCACCTGGAACACCTGCCCGGTCGCGGGGCAGTCCGCGCCGGCCAACCAGGCCACGAGGGGGGAGACGCGGTGCGCCTCCAGCCCGGCGGTCGGGGTCGCGCTGCTGCCGTCCATCCGGGTCACCGCCGCCGGGGCGATGACGTTCGAGCGGACCCCGTAGCGGCCGGCTTCCAGCCGGATCGTCGCGGACAGGGCGAGCACGGCCAGCTTCGCCGCGCCGTAGTTCGCCTGCCCGACGTTGCCGACCAGGCCGGACGCGCTGGAGGTGTGGATCACCGAGGCGCGCACCGGCCGGCCGGCTCGGGACTGCTCCCGCCAGTAGGCGACGGCGTGGCGGCTGGGCGCGGCGTGGCCCTTGAGGTGGACCGCGATCACCCGGTCCCAGTCCGGTTCGCTCATGTTCGCCAGGGTCCGGTCCCGCAGGTTCCCGGCGTTGTTGACCAGCACGTCCAGACCACCGAAGGTGTCGACGGCCAGCCGGACCAGCTCGGCCGCGGCCGCCCAGTCGCAGACGTCGTGACCGGAGGCGACCGCGGACCCGCCGCCGACGCGGATCTCGTCGACCACGGACTGGGCGGGGGTCGGGTCGGCGCCGTCCCCGGACACCTCGGCGCCGAGGTCGTTGACGACTACCGCCGCGCCGTGACCGGCGAGGGCCAGCGCGTGCGCCCGGCCCAGTCCGCGTCCGGCGCCGGTGACGATCGCGACGCGTCCGCTCAGCCTGGGCATCGCACACCGTCGTTGTCGGTGCCGGCGTCGACCGCGATGTCGGTGTTGGCATCGGTGGGTGGGGTGGCCGGGTCGAAGATGGCGCCCGGGTTGAGGATGCCGGCCGGGTCGAACGCCGCCTTGATCTGCCGGTGCAGGCCCAGCGCGGCCGGACCCAGTTCGTCGGCGAGCCAGCGGCGTTTGAGCCGGCCGATGCCGTGCTCCCCCGACACGGTGCCACCCAGCTCGCGGGCGGCCGCGACGATCGCGTCGGCCGCGTCCCAGGCCCGGCGTTCCCCGTCCTCGCCGGGCGGGACCACCAGCAGGGGATGCGCGTTGCCGTCCCCGGCGTGAGCCACCACGGCGACGGTGAGACCGCTGGTCGCGGCGATGCGTTGGACCGCGGCGATCAGCGGGGGCAGCTGCGTGCAGGGCACCGCGACGTCTTCGACCAGGACCCGGCCGAGGGTCTGCAGCGCCGGGTAGGCGGCCCGCCGGATGTCGAGGAGTGCCTCGGCTTCGGCCCGGTCCCGGGTGAGGTGCAGCTGCCCGGCGCCCTGGCCGGTCAGCGCCATCTGCAACCGGGAGTCCGCGCCCGGCGCGTCGTCGAGCTGGACCAGCAGCACCGCGCCGACGTCCGGGCCGAAGCCGGTCCCCCGCAGCCGGTCCAGCGCAGCCACGGTGGTGGCGTCCATCAGCTCGAGCAGGGTCGGCATCCCGGCGTCGCCGGCGACGCCGGCAGCCGCGGCGGCGGCGGCCGTCAAGGAGGCGAAGGTCGCCAGCGCGGTGACCTGCGGCCCGGGCAGCGCCTGCAGCCGGACGGTGGCCGCGACGATCACCGCCAGGGTTCCCTCGGAGCCGATGAGCAGCTGGGTCAGGTCGTAGCCGGCAGAGCGTTTCACCGTCGCCCCGCCGGTCTGCATAGCCTGCCCGTCGGCGAGGACGACCTGCAGGCCGAGGACGGCGGCGCGGGTCGCGCCGTAGCGGAGGCAGCGCAGCCCGCCGGCGTTGGTGGCGATGTTGCCGCCGATCGTGCAGTTGGCCCAGCTGGACGGGTCGGGGGCGAACATCAGCCGGTGCGGGGCGGCTGCGGCGTTCAGCGTGGCGTTGATCACCCCCGCTTCGACGGTGGCGGTCCGGTTCGGGGCGTCGATGTCGCGGACCGCGGTGAGCCGTTCGGTGCTGAGCACCAGGCACCCGGGCAGCGCGTTCGCCCCGCCGGACAGTCCCGTCCCGGCCCCGCGGGTCACCACCGGGACCCGGTGGCGGCGCGCCCAGCGCAGGCTGTGCTGGACCTCGGCGAGGCTGGCCGGCGCGACCACCGCGGCCGGCCGGGCCGCGGCCACCAGGTTGGCCTGGTCGGTGCGGTAGCCGGCGGTCAGGTCCGGGTCGTCGCGGACCGCCCCCGGATGCAGCGCGTCGCGCAGCTCCGTCAGCTCCGCCCGGGTGATCACGGGTGGTCGCCGTTGCCGGTGTCCACCCGGTGCAGCCGCAGGTTGGCCAGCCGGGCCATGCTCAACCGCAGCCCGCTCACCACCCCGTCGGTCCGGTCGAAAACGACCGCGAACTGCACCGGGGTCACCGGGTCTCCCCAGCTGCCGGTGAACCCGTCGCGGGCGGCGGGCTCCAACGGCATCGGGGTCAGCTTGCGCCGGTGCAGCACCAGCGTGGCGTCGGTGCTCCGCACGGTGTAGTCGACGTCGAGCTCGGGGCTGCGGTAGCGGCCGGCGAGCTCGGCCAGCTCGGCGGGGGCGGGTTCCCGGCGGTGGATCCGGGTCAGCCGGCGCGGGCCCTGCGACACCACGGTGAGGGTGAGCGAGCCGGCCGGGGAGGTGGCGGCGTCGAAGCGCAGTTCGGCCGGGCCGTGGCGGAACCGGTCCGCGCCGGTCGGTTCCAGCGGGCCGACGCCGCGCAGGGTCAGGGTGCCGGCGTCTGCGGTGAGGTCCAGGCATTCGCCGGTGTCCGAGTCGGCGTAGGTGCCGACGTAGGCGCCGACGGGTCTAACCGTCGCGGGTGGCGTCGAGTCGGGCGGCGCGCCGATGACTAGGTCGGCGAGCCGCTCGCACAGCTTCGCGGGGTCCGCCGTGGCCAGGTTGGACAGGGCGGCGATGCTCAGCCCGAGCTCGGGCAGGCTGACCAGCTGGGCGCGGAACCCGGCGTCGGATCCGCCGTGGCCGAACCGGCGATGCCCGCGGTACTCGTCGAGGATCAGCCCGAACGCGTACCCGGTGGGGGTGGCATCGGTGAGCACCCCGCTGGTGTGCGCGAGGTCGCGCACCCGGGGCCCGCCGACGCGGGCGTGCCGGTGGTTCGCCGCCCAGCGCAGCAGGTCACCGGCGGTGCTGAGCAGGCTGGTCGCGCCGACGGTGGCGTAGTTCAGCGGGCAGCGTTGGTAGCCGGAGCCGGAGGCGGCGGGCAGATAGGAGGACGACCGATGCGCGACCACCCGCCGGTGATCGTCGCAGAACTGGGTGCTGTGCATCCCGAGCGGCTCGAACAGCTCCCGCCGGCAGAAGGCGGGGAACTCCAGCCCGCTCACCGTGGTGACGAGCTCGGCGAGCAGCGTGTACCCGGTGTTCGAGTACAGGTACCGGCTGCCCGGCGGGAAGTTCAGCTCACGTTGGGTGTGCACCAGGTCGAGGATGTCGGCGCGGGTGATCACGTCCTCGATGCGCCAGCCGGCGGCGAGCGCCAGCATCCACTGATCCCGCAGACCGCTCGTGTGGTGGACCAGCTGGCGGACCGTGACCCCGTCGGCGCACTCGGGCATCCGCGGCAGGTAGTCGCGGATGCCCGCGTCCAGGTCCAGCGCCCCGCGCTCGGCGAGCAGCGCGACTGCGAAGGCGGTGACCTGCTTGGACACCGAGGCCACGTGAAAGACGGTGTCGGCGGTGATCGGTGTCCGGTGCTCGAGGTCGGCTAGCCCGCGGCCGCGGGAGTACACGACCTCGTCCCCGCAGCTGATGGCGAGCTGGATCCCCGGCCCGTCGGCGTCGCACACGGCGCGCAGCACCTCGTCGGCGGCGAGCGGGTCGAACCCGCCGGTCACGGTGACGGTCACGGGTGGCCGGCGAGGCGCCGCGCCTGCTCGATCAGCCGGGTCCGGGCGTCGCCGGCATGGAGGTGCGGCGGCGGGTCGGCACCGGCGCCGCGCATCTCGAACGGGCCGGCCGGCCAGCGGAAGCAGTCTTTGACCAGCGCGTCGACCTGCGCGGCGGTGGCGATCCCGTCGCTGACGATGCGGTCGGCTTCGGCCCAGACGGCGAGCATGATCCGGTTGGGGACGAACCCCCAGTGCGTCGCGTCGTCCCGGACGACTTGCGGGTTCTTGCCGCAGCGGCGGGCCAACCCGACGACGGTGTCGACGGCGGCGGGGTCGCAGGTGTCGTGCACGACGATCTCGGCCAGCCGCATGACCGGCGCCGGGGACGCCCAGTGCCAGCCCAGCACCAGCTGCGGTCGGTCGGTCGCGGCGGCCAGCGCGGCGACCGGGAACCCGGAGCTGTTGCTGGCCAGGATCGCGGTCGGCGGGGTCGCGGCGTCCAGCGCCCGGAACACCGCGATCTTCGCGGCGAGGTTCTCGGTGACCGCCTCGATCACCAGCTCGGTGTCGGCGCAGGCGGCGGCGAACTGCGCGACCGGGCGGATCGCGGCAAGCGCGGCCGCCGCCTGCTCGGCGCCGATCACACCGCGATCCGCGGCGGCCCGCATCCCGTACCGGCCGTGCTCGATGCGGTGCAGCGCGGCGGTCGCCGCGGTGTCGTCCCGGTCGTGCAGGCGAACCCGGCAGCCGGCGAGGGCGAGGACCTGGGCGATGCCGGCGCCCATCTGTCCGGCGCCGAGGACGAGCACCTCGCCGAGCGCGGGCCGGTCCGGCTGGCCGGGCGCAGCCGCTTCGGGGGTCACGGTGCTCGCACGTGCAGCCGGCCCAGGATCCGCAGCCATCTCACCTTCCCGGCCGGGTCGCGGAGGAACTCGCCACGGGCCCCGGCGAGCGGACCGCCGGCGATCCGCAGGGTGTCTCCGCCGGTCAGCTCGGCCGGATGGGGCTCGACCGGCTGCGCATCGGGGAACGACGCCAGCTGAACGTCGGTCGGCTGGTAGTCGATCAGCAGGCTACCGGCTGGCCCGGCCTGCACGTGCACGGTCTGCAGCCGGGCACGGTAGGCACCGCCGACCTGCGCGGGGGCGATGGAGGGAGCCGGTGGCGCGGCGGGCCGCGACGCCGGCATCCGGGCGAGCTGCCGCAGCGCCCACTTCACGATCGGGGTGTGCACGAGCGCGCCGAGCTGACCGTTGGTGCACACCGCGATTGCAAAGCCGCGGTCGGGCACCAGAGCGAAGGAGGACATCTGCCCGTTCGTCTCGCCGCCGTGGGCGAGCAGGCCGGGGGTCGGTTGGAGCAGCCAGGACAGCCCGCAGGCGGTGGCCCGCCCGCCGCCGGCGGGGACCAGCGGGGACTGCATCAGTCGCAGCGAGTCCGGGCTCAGCAGCCGAGGTCCCGTGCCGAGGTGGAACCGGGCGTAGCGGAGCTGGTCCACCAGCGAGGAGGCCAACCCGCCGGCGGGCGCCGTTGCCCGGGTCAGCTCCCACGGCCGGGTGACGAGCGGGGTGCCGTCGCGCACCCGATGCCCGACCGCGGTTCGGCGGGTGATGGCGTCGGCCGCGGAAAAGCAGGAGTCGGCCATCCCGAGCGGGTCGAGGACCAGCTCCTGGCAGGCCTGCTCGAACGGGGCGCCGGTGACGGTCTCGATCGCCCGTCCGGCGATGGTGAACCCGGCGTTGCTGTAATTCCAGACCGTGCGCAGCGGCGCCAGTTGGGGGAGCACCCCCATCGAGGCGCAGGCCCGGGACAGCGCGTCGTCTGCGGAGCCGAAGTCGTCGAGCAGGTCCCCGTCGTGGCCGCCCATGTGGGTGAGCAGGTCCCGCATGGTGATCCGCTCCAGGGCGTCGCGGTCGGCCAGGTCGAGCTCGGGGACGTAGCGGTGGACCGGGGCGTCGAGTTCGAGCTGGCCCCGCTCGACCAGCCGCATCACCACGGTCGCGGTCAGCGTCTTGGTGGTGGAGCCGATCTGGAACAAGGTGGCGTCGTCGACGCGGACCGGGGCGTCGACGTGGGTCACCCCGGCGGTGACGACGATCTGCGCGTCGCCGTTGAGGATCCCGACCGCAACGCCGGGCACCGCATGCGCGGCCATCCCGGCGTCCAGCAGGTCCCGAAGCTGCGCCGCGACGTCGGTGCCGGATGCGGTCGCGGTCATCCGGCGGCCGCGGGGACCCGGGCGCTCACCAACGCCGCCCGCCGCAGCTTCCCGCCGTCGTCGCGGGGCAACGCGGCGACGAACTCGTAGCTGCGCGGCAGCTTGTAGGGGGCCAGGCGTGCCCGGCAGTGTGCGGTCAGCTGGCCGACGGTGGGCTCGTCGGCGCCGGCCGCGAGTTGGATGACCGCGTGCACCCGCTGGCCCCACTCCTCGTCGGGCAGCCCGATCACCGCCGCGTCGCGGACCTGCGGGTGGTCGGCCAGGGCGGCCTCCACCTCGGCCGGGTAGACGTTCACCCCGCCGCTGACCACCAGGTCGACGCGCCGGTCGGCCAGGTGCAGAAATCCGTCCGGGTCGAGCCAGCCCAGGTCGCCGACGCTGCCGAACCCGTCGGGGGTGCGCAGCGGGTCCGCGCCGAGGTATTCCGCCGGGCGCAGCTCGTGCGGGCGCATGTAGATCTCGCCGACCTCGCCGGGCGGCAGCGCCGCGCCGGTGGCGTCGAGCACCCGGATGTCGCAGTGGTAGCCGCGGCCGACGCTGCCCGGATGGCGCAGCCACTCGTCCCCGCGGATCACCGTGTTGCCGTACCCCTCGCTCGCGCCGTACGCCTCGAGGACCCGGGTGGCGCCGATCAGCTCGATCCAGTCCCGTTTCACCGCCGCCGGGCACGGCCCGGCCGAATGCACGATCTCGCGCAAGCTGCTCAGGTCGCGGTCGCGGATCCCGTCGAGGGCGGCGATGCGACGCATCATGGTCGGCACGAACCCCACCGTGGTGACCCGGTGGCGTTCGATGGCGTCGACCGCCAGCCCGGCATCGAAGCGTTCCAGCAGCACCACCGTGTGACCCAGCATCAGCCCGTAGTAGCACCAGTCGAAACCGAAGTTGTGGTAAAGCGGACCGGGCAGCAACTGTACGTCGCCGGCGGCGAGCCCGAATCCACGGAGCACGTCGGCAAGCTCGGCGGTCAGCCCCCACGGCCCGTCGTTCACCAGGAGTTTGGGCCGGCCGGTGGAACCACCGGTCCCGATCGCCTTGCCCGGGTCGGCCACGACGTCGGGCAGGGCAGGGACCGCGCGGGCGCTGTCGCTCAGCTGCGCGCCGGTGACGGTCCCCGGCAGGTCCGGCCAGTGCGCGACGACGACCTCTGGGTCGAACAGGGCGAGATGCCCGTCGCGTTCGGGCGGTGGAGCGGCGGGGTCGAGCGGCAGCACGCAGCCGCCGAGCTTCCACACCGCGCTGCAGGCCAGCACGTGCTCCGCCCCGTTGGGTAGACCCACCGCCACCCGGGATCGGGGTGCGACCCCAAGCCGGGCCAGGCCGGCGGCCATGACGTCGCTGGTCGCGTCCAGCTCGGCGCGGGACAGGGTGCGTTCGGTCCCGTCGGGGGCGACGGTCACCACGGCGGGCTCGTCCGGCCCAGCTAGGGCGGCGGCCCGCAGGATGGCGGCATAGGAGCGCAGGGGGGGCATCGGATCCTCAGCGGTGGGTGGCGGGCAGTTCGCGTTCGAGTTGTCCGGCCAAGCGGAAGAGGGTGGCCTCGTCGGCGACGCGTCCGACGAGTTGGACGGCCATCGGCAGTCGACTGTCCGCCCCGAACCCGACCGGCAGCGAGATCGCCGGCTGTCCGGTCCAGTTCCACATCGTGGTGAATGGCACGTAGCTCTCCCAGGTGGCGAACAGTTCAGCCACCGGGAGCTCACGATGCGCGCCGATCAGCGGCGGCGTCTTGGCGACGGTAGGGGTGAGCAGCACGTCGACGTCGCCGAACGCCTCGGCGGCCCGGCGGGCCCGGGTGAGCAGCTCGGCGGTGGCCGCGGCGTAGTCGTCCGCGCTGACCGGCGCCTCCCTGCTGGCCGCGCCCAGCAACGGGTCCAGCGGCGCGTCGACCGTCAGGGTCGCCAGGGCCTGGCGGACCGTGGCCCCGAGCAGGGGATGCAGGTACGGGGAGATCATCATGTCCCAGTGCGGCTCCGGTTCGCGGGCGCTCACCCGGTGGCCGAGCCGGGGGAGCAACCCGATGACGCGATCCAGTCCGGCGGCGACGTCGGGATCGAGCGGGGTGCGGCCGACCGCTACCCCCACGGTGAGCCGGCTCGGGGCCGTGCTGGCCTCCAACCGGAACGGCCGGTCGGGGAGTGGGACTGCGAACGCGTCGCCGGGCGTCGGCCCGGACATGGCGTCGAGCAGCGCGGCGGCGTCGGTGACGGTGCGGGCCAACGGACCGGAGGTCGCCGTGAGGCTGCTTGCCGCGGGGGCGGCGGAGACCCGCCCGCGGGTCGGTTTGACGCCGACCACTCCGCACCAGGCGGCGGGAATCCGGATCGACCCCCCGCCGTCGGTGCCGTGCGCGGCGGCGCACAGCCCCGCCGCGACCGCCGCCGCCGCGCCCCCCGAAGATCCGCCGGCGCTTCGGGTCCGATCCCACGGGTTGCGCGCCGCGGGCAGCCCCGCGGGTTCGCTGACGCAGCCCAGACCGAGGGCGGGGGTGGTGGTCTTCCCGAGCAGCAGCAGCCCGGCCCGGTGCAGCGCGGTGACGACGTGGTCGTCGCGTTCGGGCAGGTCGTCGCGTAGGCCGGCGATGCCCAGGGTGGTCCGTAACCCGGCGGTGCGGGTGAGGTCTTTGACGGAGAGCGTGACACCGCGCAACGGGGCGGTGTCCGTGGCCGGATGGCTGGCCGCCGCGGCCGCGGCGGCGCGGACCCGGTCGGCGTCGACGGTGACGTAGGCGCCGAGGTCGGGATCGAGCGCGGCCGTTCGCTCCAGGTAAATCTCCACCAGTTCGGCCGGCGTCAACTCGCCCCTGCGGATCAGGTCCGCCTGCTCCAACGCGGGCAGGAACGCCAGCGGATCGCGGACCCGCACGGTGGGGAGGGTCGCGGTCACGAGGCGGGCGGGTCGAACGAGGGCCGCGTCGGTCCGGTGTAGACGAAGCAGCCGCAGCCCGTGTCGTACAGCGAGGGACGGTAGGCACCGGCGCCGTCCGGACGGCCCCGTTGGAAGAAGGTGCCGAACGTCAGCGCGGACGGGAAGGACCGGCCCAGGGCGTACACGCGGTCGGCCAGCACGGCGGGGCTCACGGTAGTGGCGCCGCGCAGCGCCTGCTGCAGGAAGAACATCGGGTCGCACAGCTGCGCCTCGTACATTTGCACCGTGCGGTTGGAGGTGTCCTGCCCGGCGTTGCGCATCAGCTGCAGGCAGCGGGTCTCGTTGGCGCTGACCGGTCCCGGATCGTGGGCCTGGTCCACGTCGTTGATGGGTTGCCAGCCGATCGACGCCGCGCCCGGAAGCTGGTCTTTGGGGGCAATCGTCTGCATGGTCGACGGGGAGAAAGTCGAGGACAGCGCGTAGCGGGGGTAGTAGCGCTGGCTGTCCGCCTGCTGCATGAAGAAAATCGGGTTGGTTAGGTTCAGGATGTTCGTCACCCCGGCCTGGCGGAACTTCAGCACGATCCCCGGGATATCGTTGATCCCGCCGGCCCCGGTGCCGGTGCCGCCTTGCGCGGTCACCTTCAGGCCACGGGCGCTGAGCATCGGGATGATCACGTGCGCGATCAGGTCACGGGCCTGGCTAGTGTCGACGTAGAACACGCCGATTTTCGTGGTCGGGTTCAGCCAGTTCATCGCAGCCAGCCCGCCGATGTAGGTGGCCATGCCGCGTTCCGCGAGGAAGTTGCTCGGCTGGTAGAAGTACGGGCCCAGCTTGCGGTACTCGGCGGAGGTGATGCCGCTGGCATCGTCAACGAAAACCGTGTTGTGCTGGGCCAGACAGTAATAGAACCCCGGGGAACCCGCCTGTTCCGCGTCGAGGTAGCTGACGACGGCGAACACCTTGTTGTCCTGGGTGAAGTAGGCGCAGGCTGCCTGGAACTGCGGGTCGGGGTTGGACAGGTACTGGCTGGTGTCGATCCCGTAGTACAGCGGGACGATGCGGCGCCCGGCGATACCGCCCCCGCGGTTCAACGCGTCCACGATCGCCTGTGCCTGCGCGTGCGGGTCGCCGGTGCTCACCCCGCTGACCCCGATAGCCGTCAGCTCCTCGGTGTGCGTCGGGTAGATGAAACCGATCGCGATGCTCGCCGCCTTGACCGAACCCTGCGGTGCGCTCGTGGCGACCCCGGCACCGGTGGGCCCGGACCCTGCGACCGTGCGACCAGTGGATCCGCCGGGCCCGCCGGCCGTCCCACTTCCCTGCGCCCCGGCTCCGACGGCGCCAGCGGCGGTTCCCGGAACCGTGCCCGCGGCGGCGTCCGACCCCGGTGCGGCCGAGCCGGTGCCCAGTCCGCCCTGACCGGTCGGGTTCGCGCCGCCCGGCCCGGTCGGTACGGCGGTGGAGCCGCACCCGGCCGTCACGCCGACAAGCACCACCGCCGCGGCGAGGGCGAGGCAGCCGCGGACCGTGCGACCGGAGACCGGCCGCTCACGCAACAGCAGATGGAGCATCTCGCCTCCCGGGCGGCGGACCGCCCGCATTCTGGGTGGGCGGACCGACGGCAAAAGTAGACCACATGGTCGACTACGCGGCAAGGCTCCTGCGCCGGACGGGGGCTACGCTGCCTCGATGAGTCGCGGAGCGCGCCGGCGGGCGGAGCTGCTGTCCGCGGTCGTCGCGCACCTGCTCGAGTTCGGCATGGCCGGCTTCTCGCTGCGGGTCGCCGCGTCCGCCGCCGGCACCAGCCACAGCATGCTGCTCTACCACTTCGGCAGCCAGGAGGCGCTGCTGCGCGAGGCGCTGCACGCGATCCGGGAGCGGCGGCTGGACGACCTGCGCGCGTTGGCCCGACGCAAGCCCAGGGACATGTCGGCGATGCTGCGGCTGCTAGGTCGGGAAACGCCCGAGCTGCGGGTGCTGCGTCAATCCTTCGGGCTGGCCCAGATCGATCCGGACCGGTACGGCGGGATCGCCGTGGACGCCGTGCACGACGACCTCGCGGTCACCGAGGAGTTGCTCGCCCGACTGGTCGGGGACCGCCAGCTCCCGCCCGGAACCGCGACGCTGGTCGCGGCCGCGTTGCGCGGCCTGGTCTTCGACGGGCTCGTCACCGGCGACCGGGCGCGGGTCACGCTCGCCGTGCGCGTGCTGGAAAGCCTCGTCGCTGCGGGCGGGCCAGACGAGGCCGGCTCACGCTCGGACGCCGGTGGCGTGGCCGTGATCTGACGCACGGCCCGGCGGCTCCGACGAAACCCAGGC
The DNA here is from genome assembly GCA_035533475.1 of Mycobacteriales bacterium. NCBI lineage: Bacteria > Bacillati > Actinomycetota > Actinomycetes > Mycobacteriales > Mycobacteriales bacterium. The sequence continues at coordinate 21,644 of DATLTS010000014.1, forward strand.
CACCGAGGGTGAGCGGCAGCGTCATCCCGAGGTCGTCGCCCGCCGGCTGCTGGTCGAGGCCGCCAGCCCGGACGAACGCGACGTCCCAGTTTGGCGCGGCCCGCCCGAAGGCCTGACCGTTCACAGTGAAAATGCCGTAGAAGCTGTCTCGTTGCGCGGTCAGCTGTTGGTAATCCCCGAGCGGGCGCTGCCCGGCGTCGTTCGGGTTCTCCTTCTCCACCGACCGGAAGCGGGTGAGGACGGTGTCGGAGAAGCTCTGCCCGCCGTCGCCGGTGCGCGCCAGGTGCACGCTGATCAGCGGGTAGCCGGCCGGGTCGAAGCCGTCGAAGGCGTCGTAGAGCACGCCGACCGTCCCGTCGTCGGTGACCGCTACCCCGGGCAGCGCTGCCTGCACCTGCCCCGTCACGAAGTGCTGCGGGCCGACGGTGAGCCCGAGCGGTCCCCCCACCCGCACCCGGCGCATCGCCAGTCGGTTCATCTCGGTCGTCGGATCGATGGCCCCGTAGACGTAGTACAGGTCGCCGGTTCTCGGGTCGACTCCCGCGGCGTGCGTCCCCCCGTACAGGCCGTTGATCGTGGCGAACTTGTCGGAGGTTTGCGAACTGAACGCGGTGTCCACCACGTACCCGCCCGGGTGGGTGCTGGCGAGCCAGCTGCGACCGCCGTCGAGGGACACGTCGACGTGGTACTGGACCAACGCCGAGGTGCCCATCTGCGTGTCGAACTGCGCGCCGTACGGTCGGGGGAAGAGGCCGATCGCCTTGGACACCCCCCACAGCGCGTAGAGCGGGCCCGGCTGGCGATCCGCCGCGAGCCGGATGGCGGGATAGCTGACGTTGCTCAGTGGCGCGGTCGTCTGCGGGTCCGGTCGCGGCAGGTCGGTGCAACAGGCCGGAGTCGACCACAGCTGGTGGTGCGCGGTGAAATTCAGCGGCGCGCTGCCGTAGGAGGTCGCCACGAACAGCGACAACCTCGGGTCCAGATCCTGATAGAACTTGCCGTCGTCCTCGTAGGCGATGTAGACGTTGTCCCGGCTGGGGTTCAGCGGGTCCGGCGCGACCGCGATCTGTGGCTGGTCCACCGTGCCGAACGGTTCGCCGATGGGTTGACCCACCGGGTTGGCCACCGGTCCGACGCTGGGCGGCAGGAACTCGTCGTGGCGGGCTACCGCCTGGACCGAGCCGTCGACGTTGGTTGGGTAGGTCCACGAGCCCGGCTGGGTGGGGTCGGTCGCGCTGGCCGCGTAGATCGCCTTGTCGAAGGTCAGGAACGCCCCGATCAGGTGGCCCGTCCGGTCGTATGCGAGCACCCGGTCGTTGGTGTTCGCCCCGAAGGTCGCCCCCGGCGGGAGCGGCACGCTGTAGGTCTTGGTCCACAGTGTGCCGTCGTTGCCCGACGTCCACACCGACCCGTGCGTCTGCAGGGCACCGAGGGGGCATTGCACCGGATCGGGAGCGCAGCCGTTGGGCATCCACTCCTCCGGCTGAAAGGGTCCGACGTGCCCGCTGAAGGCCGCCACCCGACCGGGCTGGGACGGGTCCACCGCGATCGCCGGTTCACTGTCGATGACCTGATCGGTGGCGGCCAACTGATGGTCGGTGTTCGCGACGACGAGGTCGGTCACCAACGGTCGGGGGTCGGCGCTGGCGCTCCCCAGGCTCAGCGTCAGGACAGCGGCGAGGCCAAGGCCCGCCGCCGCCCAGCGTGCCGCCGTTCCCTCGGTGCCGCTTCGGCTCACCCTGCGCCCTCCTCGGGACTACCGCGGCCGGCGTGGAGTAGACCAGATGGTCGACTACAGTGTCAAGGACGCGACGTTTTACGGTGAGGCGGCCATGCGGGCGGACGAGTACGTGCGGCACGACGGCGTGGGACTGGCCGACCTGGTGCGGTCCGGTCAGGTCAGTCCGGTCGAGCTGCAGCAGGCCGCGCAGAGCGTGCTCGACGCCGTCAACGGCCGGATCAACGCCGTCGTCACCGGGGATCTGCACGTCAGTCCCGGCCCGTCCGGTGCACCCGACGAGGCCGCATTCAGCGGGGTGCCGCTACTGGCCAAGGACAACCACCCATGTGCGGGGCTGCCGGCCCGGCACGGTTCGGCGTTCCGATCGGCGACCCCCGAAGCGGGCGACCATCCCGTGGTCGGGCGGCTGCGGGCCGCCGGCGCGAACCCGGTGGGGATGACCAACATGCCCGAGGCCGGGCTGTTGGCGACGACGCAGCCGGCGCTGTACGGCGCCTGCCGCAACCCGTGGGACCTCGGCCGTACTGCCGGCGGCTCCTCGGGGGGTTCGGCGGCCGCGGTGATCGCCGGCATCGCCCCGATCGCGACCGGCAGCGACGGGGGCGGCTCGATCCGGATCCCGGCCAGCGCCTGCGGGGTCTTCGGTCTCAAGCCCAGCCGTGGCCGTACCCCCGGCATCGGTTGGGGTGGTCTCGTGGTCAACCATGTGCTCACCCGATCCGTCCGCGACAGTGCGGTGGCGCTGGACCTGCTCAGCCGGGCCGGCCCGGACGCGCCGAACCTCGTCTCCGCACCGTCGCGTCCCTTCGCCACGGCGGTCACCGCCGAGCCGGGCCGGCTGCGGATCGCCTTCTCCGTCGCTCCCCCCGACGGTTTCGAATTGCACTGCGACGTCGTCGCGGCCGTCCGCCATGCCGCCCAGCTGCTGGAATCCCTTGGCCACGACGTCGCCGAAGACCATCTCGATGTGACGGCCGGGCCGTTGGCCGCGGTGACCGAACGGCTCGAGGACCTGGTACCAGTTGCGACCGCGGCGCGGGTGCAGACCTGGGCGGAGGAGAGCGGCAGCGAGCTCACCGAGACCGGCGTGGAGCCGCTGACCTGGCGCTACATCGAGCGGGGCCGTGCGGTCAGTGGTCCGGCGTTCGCCGTACTGCTGGACGCGCTGCCGCGCTTCGCCGAAGCTGCGGCGCCGTTCTTCGCCCGCTACGATCTGTGGCTGCTGCCCACCACAGCGGAGCCCCCGCCACCCCTGGACTGCTGGAACTTCGCGGCGCCCACCCTGGACGATGCGCTCACCCGGATGACCCGCTACGTGCCGGGGTTCGTGACCTCGCTGGCAAACATCACCGGCCAGCCGGCCGCGTCGGTGCCATTCACCGCCTCTGCCGAGGGCCTGCCGGTCGGTGTTCAACTGGTGGCCCGCCACTACCGCGAGGACCTGCTGCTCGGCGTGGCCGGGCAGATCGAGCGCGCCCGGCCCTGGCCGGTGCGCGCCCCGGTGACCCCGTGAGCCTGCGGATCGCGATCGGGGGCATCGCCCACGAGACCAACAGCTACGCCGCCGTGCCCACCACCCTGGGCGACTTCGAGGTGCGCCGGGGCGAGCAGATCCGGCTGGCCGCGGGAACGAGAACCTACGAGGGCGGGATGGTCGATGCCGCGGCCGAGCTCGGTGCCGAGGTAATCGGGACGCTGCTCGCCGAGGCCCTCCCCGGCGGTGTGATCGCCGCCGAGGCCTACCGCAGCCTCCGGCGGGAGCTGCTCGCGCTCGTCGCGGCGGCGCTGCCGGTGGACGCGGTCGTGCTCGTCCTGCACGGCGCCGCGATCAGCCAGGATTGCGCCGACGTCGAGGGCGAGCTGTGCGCCGCCGTTCGTGCCGTGATCGGGCCGGCCACGCAGCTCGTCGTCACGCATGATTTGCACGGGCACATCACCGCCCGGGAAGCGGACGCGGTCGATCTGATGTTCGGTGTGCAGCGCTACCCGCACGACGACATGTATGACCGCGGCCGCGAGGCCGTGCTCGCTATCCCCCGACTGACCAGCGGCGAGTGGCGCCCAGCGATCGCCGTCGAACGACTGCCGCTGCTGGTCGCCCCCACCACCACTGACAGCGGCGTCGGCCGGGACCTCTTGGCGCTGTGCCTGCAGGCCGAGCGTGAGCCCGGAGTCATCGACGCCACGTTCATGCACGGCTTCCCGCACACCGACAGCCCGCACGTCGGCGCCCAGGTCATCGTCACGACCGACGCAGCCCCGGAGCAGGCGCGCGCGACGGCGCGGGCCCTCGCCGCCGAAGTGTGGGCGCGACGCGAGGGCTTTCAGCACAGCTATCCCGATCCTGCTCAGGCGATCGGCCAGGCGATGGTCCTGGCGCTGGGCGCCCCCGGCGGTCCGGTCGTCGTCAACGAGACGTCGGACAATCCCGGCGGCGGGGCGCCGGGCGACGGCACCTACCTGCTCCGCGCCCTGATCGAGGCCCGACCGGCCGGCGCCGTCTTCTGCGGGCTGTGCGACCCGGCCGCCGCCGCGCAGGCGCACCGAGCCGGAGTCGGGGCCACCCTGCGGATGGAGCTGGGCGGGCACACCGACGACCGGCACGGACCGCCGCTGCGGGGCACCGCCCGCGTGGCCACGCTGAGCGACGGCGAGATCGTGCTGGAGGCCGCGATGGGGGCCGGGGTCCGGGTGCAGCTGGGACGCACCGCGGGGCTCCTCGTCGAGGGCGTAGACGTCATCGTGATCAGCCGCCCCATGCAGACCATCGATCGGACACCGTTGCTGCTGCACGGCATCGACCCGGCGACCCGCCCGATCGTCGCGGTGAAATCGGCGCACCACTTCCGGTCCGGTTTCCGGGAGCTGGCCGCCGCCGTCATCACCAGCGACTCCCCGGGTATCACCACCCACCGACTGGCCAGCCTGCCCCGGATGCATGCCCCCGGCCCGCTGTTCCCGCTGGACCCCGCGGCCGCCTACCCGGCGTGAGCCTCGGCTGGGTCGCGGGTCCGGGCCGGCGCCGTCGCGGGCTCTCGGCACTCCGGCGGGCAGCCCCGGTGTAGCGGATGCAGCCGAAGGAGCACGTCGAGGCGAACGCCGCCGCCTCCGCGGCGCCCCCAACCGCACGGCGCGCAGGTCCGTCCGGCCTCGGGCGTGCCAAAACTCAGTTCTCAGACGTAGGTGGCGGCGCGACAAGGCACGGTCGGCCAAGAACCCTGACCGGCGGAACGCGCAGGACACCAACTTCCCGGGCGTCATCCTCTTAGCCATGTTTCCGCAAGGACATATTTCGGCTCGGCGCTTCGCAGCCTCCGCGGGCGCGCAGGCTGCATGATCGGCTGGACCGCGCGGGACGCTGGGACAGCCGGTCGTAACGAGTCGGCCGGGCTGCGGCCCGGGCTATCGGCGTGCCGGCCCCGTCGACATCGGCAGGCGAGATTGACACACTCAAGATCGCGAGGGCCCATCGCCGCGTTAGAGCGCAGCCTCTGCACCGCTGGCTTTGGTGGCAAACGCCAAGTAATGACGGCTATGGTCCAGTCGCGAGCCGTCCAAAGTGTCGTTCCGAAGCCGACGCTATTCGACATCCTCACGTTAGGTCAGGGCCGAGCCCTGGTCTCCTGACTCAGGGCGTGGCGATGCGGGGACCGTGGAGTCAGGCTCGCCATCGTCGTCATCTTCGTGAGGGCCTCGGTGCCGAAGATGCTCAAGGTGAACGGCCCAATGGGCCACCGCTCCCCGGTCATGTGGCCTTATCAGCTGGAACGGGCACGAGAAGATCAATTACATTCGATCAATCCGCAACGGGTTCGCCGCACGTCACCGGCGCTACTACCGCCTGCGTCCCGGAGAATTGCCGGGCCGCTCCGCAGCGCGAGAACGTGCCGCTCTGTTCGGGTGGCCTGCGGGCACTAGGCGCGCAGTGCCGGCGCTATGGGTAACTCCGGCGGCGACCCCACATGCCACCGGTCGCGCCCCTTTGCCTCGGTGGAGCGGTGGGGGGATCACTGACCCTCGACGAGGGCGCCGAGTCGGTCCAGCGAAGCTTGAAGCTTCTCGGCCGTAGTCGCCCGAGCCCGCGGAAGGCGCCCTTCGTCAGTCAACTCGGTCCAGTCGTATGTGTGGGTGACGCGCGTTCGCGATGAGTCGATCGGCTCGAGTGCCCATCGCCACAGGTGCCCGGGTGGTTCCTGGGCCGGCTCGGCGGGTCTCCACGCGATGAGTCGGCCCTCGTCGAACTCGACGATGTGGTTTTCCCGCACGTTGCCCGTCGTGGTCGTCATGATGAACACCGCGCCGACGGCGCGGACTCGCTGCCCGCCCGGTGCCTCAGCCAGGTTGTCGTTACCGTCCCAGCGAGGCTGTTGAGCGGGGTCGGCAATGAGCTCGAAGATCCGCTGAGCGCTGGCCGCAATCTCCCGGCTAGCACAGACAACGCGCGGAACGTCCTCGTGGCCGGTCATGCTTCTATCAAAACACTTGGCCGTGGACACCGCGCACCAATCGGGTCGCACCAGCCATTCCGCCCACACGGTCATGCCGCGACGCGGGCGAAACCTGGTCAGTCGCCGGCTATTTGGGTGATCCGACTTTTCGGTTGCTACGGTGCCTGTCTGTGCGTCTCGGTTTGCCGCGGTCGGCGAGGTTGCCGGTCATGCTTGGGATGGCGTGTGCCGTCGCAGCGGGAGCTGTCGGCTGCGGCGGCGCCGCCGCCGCCTTGCAGGTCCGACTGCTGATTGACCATCCCGTCGGTTTGCTCGACGCCCCGGTGCGGATCAGCGTGATCGGGTTGCGTCCGGGTGCGCGGGTCGACGTGGGGGCGACATCTGACGACGCTGACGGGCGGGCGTGGTCGTCGTCGGTCGTCTTCGCCGCGAACCGGGCGGGGATCGTTGATCTGGCTAAAATGCCGCCGATGGCGGGCAGCTACTCCGGCGTCGCGCCGGCCGGGCTGTTGTGGTCGATGAGCCGGATCGGTGGAGATCCGCAGACCTCCTTCTACGCGTTGGCGGACCCGACGCGCACCGCCACGGTGGCGGCGGTCACCGTGACGGCGGTTGTGGGAGGCCGAATCGTTGCCAGTGCGCGCCTGGCCCGGGGTGTGCTCGCCCCGGGAGTGACCGGGCAGGTCGAGCGGCCGGCTAAGGTGGGTTTCTACGGGTAGCTGTTCCGCCCGGCACATCCGGGCGGCCCGGCGGTGGTCACGCTCGGTGGCTCCGAGGGCGGTCTGTTCACCGCCCCGCTCGCTGCGCTGCTCGCCTCCCGCGGCTACCCGAGCCTGGCGTTGGCGTATTTCGGCGAGCCGGGACTGCCCGCCGCGCTGACCCGGATTCCGTTGGAGTACTTCGCCCGCGCGCTGCGCTGGCTGGCCGACCAGCCCGGCATCAACCCCAACCGAATCATGCTCCTCGGCGGCTCGTTCGGCAGCGAAGCCGCGCTGCTCGTCGCCGCGCACTTCCCGAGCCTGGTGCACGGGGTGATCGTCGCCTCGCCCAGCGCGCTGGCCAGCTCGTCCCCGACCGACCCCAGCACCCCGCCTGGACGTTGGGTGGGCAGCCGGTGCCCTTCGCGCTGATCGGGGTCAGCGCGGCTGACGCGGTCGGCGCGCAGATCCCGGTCGAGCGGATCCTCGGCCCGGTCCTCGCGATCTGCGGAGGCCAAGACGAACTGTGGCCGTCGTGCAGTTATTCGGAGCAGATCACCGCCCGGCTCGACGAGCACCATGACCCGTTCCGCCACCGCCAGCTGAGCTATCCCGATGCCGGGCACGGCGTCGACATCCTGCTACCCAACCTGCCCACGGGAGGGACCGAGACCAGCTCCCCGCTCGGCACCCTCTACCTTGGCGGCAGCCCGGTGGCGAACGCCCTCGCCCGCCAAGACGCCTGGCCGCAACTGCTGAGCTTCCTCACCACCTCGGAGTAAACAACCGCCACCGCACACCACCGTCCGCCCGAGGTACCCAGCCGAGCAGCCCCCGCAACCGTCCCCGTCGCGTCGCGCACCGGTGGTGGTCGTGCGGCGGTCCGGTGGCCCGCGACCTGGTGGCCATGCCGGCCGGTTCGCCCGGTCGGCGGAGGATATGGGTGGGTCAGGGTGTCGGCGCCGGGCGAGGCGCTCAGGGGGCGTGTGCGAGGAGCCAGCCCGAACACCCCCGGCGCTCTGGGGAGCTTGTGGTCCGCCGCCGCAGCGCAGGTCGGGGCTCGCGTTCCGCCTGGGGTTTCGCACCGGCGGGGGACACTGGCCAGGCGGAGAAGCGCGTGTGCCGGCCTGAGACCGGTCAAGGATGTTGACGCTGGGACAGTCACCGACCTGCTCAACGTGGCTTGGCGGGCAGATCCGCTTGCCGGCCCGGCGATTCCCGGGAAAGTGCATTAGGAACATGACACTTGGCCCCCACCAACATTCGCTAGTCATGCACTTTCCCCTGTGGGCGATGGATGGTCTGAAGATCACGGGAAGTGCGGCACCGGTGTCGCCTGCCACGTTCATACTCGGCTCCTGGGCATGATCGACGCGCACTGACCGCTGCAGCTTGGATCCGTGCCGACCACGATGCCGTGGTTCGGCGCGTTGCCAACGAAACGGTCGCGAAATGAGTACCAGCGCCCGCGCGGGGGTTCACCCGGCTCGAACCCGGTGTGCTAGCTCCACGAGTTTGTTCGCGGTGTCCACCGCCTTCCGGGCGGAGTTCGCTCCGATTGCGGTGCTGTCGTACTGCGCCTTGTTCTTGACGGCCAGCAGTCGGGTGAGTTGAGTGGCGGCCGCGCGACCATCCGGGCCGGCGGTGCGAGCCAAGGCCACCGCCTCGCCATGGGACTTCGCCGTTGAGAACCGGCCGAGCCGCGCCAGGCAAATGGCGTCGTTCGCGTGGATGCCAGCGCTCACCGCGCAGCTGGCTGCGGCGTCCCACAGGCTCTCGCCGAGTGCGAGCTCTGCGGCGGCGAGGAACTGGTCAGCTTTGGCGATGTGTTCGTCGGCGACGATCTCGGCGCTCATCGAGCTCCGACGCCGACTCCCGCGCGTCGACGTAGCGCCCGCAGGACGGTGCCGTGGAGGTGTACTCCTTCACGGTTGATCCGATCGAGCAGGCCGTCGCGCCCCCCGGCCCTGACGACGAGATCCGCGGGCGTGTACTCGACGACACTCAGAGGGTTGCCGGTCCATGCGAGAACGGACGTGGCGAGCCGTTCGATGTCGTCCGTCCAGGCCTCGTCGTCCTCGGATATCGCCTCAGGACGGACCAGAAGCAGGTCTATGTCGCTCTCCTCGTCGCCATCGCCCCGAGCTGCCGAGCCGAAGAGGGTCGCGTTCAAGGGTCGGTGGGTGAATTCGCTGACTCGCCGCTGCAGCATTTCGATCAGTCGCTCGCGCATCGTGGCCAGGCTGAGTACTGCAGATGCTCCAAGGTGGTCACGGTTGAGGAAGTACAGGCTGGCGGACCCGGCGTCAATGCGGTGCACGAGGCCCCCGTGGACCAGCGTCTCAAGGATCTTGGCGACGCCCGCCACGCTGCCGGCGGCCAAGGCAGCAACCCGACGTCCGGTCAGGCCGGCCTCCACCCGCGCGAGCACCATCAGGACCCGGGCGCGCAGAGCTGGCAAGACCGATGCGGCCGGGGAGGTGAGGTTCACGAACGGAGTATAGGCGAGTGTTCACTTTTTCGAACACATGTCTACTCTCCACTTACCGGAGGCTTGGCGAGCCGTGGGGTGCAAGTACTTGGCCTCTGCGCTGACCAGGGCGAACGTCCACGCAGATAATCTTGCCGCTGAGCATCCCGAGTGCGACGGGTGGCGACCGGGAGCGCAGAAGAGTACGAGGAACATGGAACGCCACCGCCCACCAACATCCGGTAGTTCCTGCACTTCTGCCAAGATCGCCAGCGAGGGGCCGGTTCATCGACCGCCGAGCGTTTAGCCCGCTCAACGCCGCAACCGGGGTTCTGGACCCCTTCAGCCGCGCCGTCGCCGAGGGTGGTAAGCACCTGCGTGCTGCGCACACTCGGCTCGGACGTTCATGGGGGCAAACGCTCGCGCGGATGATCTTGAGGGCGAAGAGCGGGCTCGGCCTCGCTCCCCGCCCCCGCAGTCGAGATCGTGCTTCCGGAAGCTGCGACCTGCGGTTTCGTCGTATGGCCCGCTCATGCCAAAGATCGCTAGACCGGAATAGGAGGCGGACGCTCTATCCACCTGACCTACGAGGGCCTACGCCAGGCCTACGCCAGGCCTACGCCGGAGTCGCCGGCTGGCGACCCTGCAACGAGGGCCGGGCCACCCTCGCGAGCCGCCCTACCGGTTGACCGAACTCATGTCCGCGTAGCGATCGCCGGCTGCGGCGCCCTTAGGGGCCAGCTCGTCGATCCGCGCGAGATCCATATCCGAGAGCTCGAGGTCGACAGCCGGCAGATTCTCCTCGAGATAAGCCAGCCGCTTCGTTCCGGGGATGGGCACGATGTCCTCGCCCTGGTGGAGCAGCCACGCGATGGCCAGCTGCGCCGGCGTGCAGCCCTTCTCGGACGCGATGTCCCGGACCCGGGCGACCAAATCCAGGTTCCGCAGGAAATTCTCCCCTTGGAACCGAGGCGAGTGACGGCGAAAGTCGTCCTCCGCCAGGTCTTCGATGGTCTGGAAGCGGCCGGTCAGGAATCCTCGACCGAGTGGGCTGTACGCGACGAAGCCGATCCCGAGCTCGCGAACCGTCGGGAGGATCTCGTCCTCCGGATCCCGGGACCAGAGGCTGTACTCGGTCTGCAGCGCGGCGATCGGGTGGATTGCGTGCGCCCGTCGGATCGTCTCCGGCCCCGCTTCGGACAGTCCCAGGTGGACCACCTTGCCGGCGTTTACCAGCTCCGACATCGCCCCGACCGTGTCCTCCACCGGAACGCCGGGATCGACGCGGTGCTGGTAATACAGGTCGATATGGTCGACTCCCAGCCGGCGGAGCGATGCTTCACATGCCGCCCGGACGTATTCAGGTGAACCGTTTATGCCGAGTCGCGATCCGTCACTGCCCCGCTGCACGCCGAACTTGGTCGCGAGAACGACCTCGTCGCGGCGACCGGCAATCGCCCGCCCGACTAGTTCCTCGTTGACGAACGGTCCGTACATGTCCGCCGTGTCGAGGAAGACACAACCGGCATCGAGGGCCCGGTGGATGACCGAGATCGATTCGGCTTCATTTGCGTCGCCGTAGAACTCGCTCATCCCCATACAACCAAGGCCGAGAGCGGAAACAGCGAGCCGATCGGCCCCGAGAGTACGGCCTTTCATTCGGCTACTCCTTTGGTGCGACGGATGGGAGTGATCAGAACGCCCCGTGCCGCCCGGCGCCGGATCCGAAACGGGCGACCCCCTGCTCGATCTCGTCCCCACCGAGCAAAGCGGACCCACCGATGAACTCCGCGGTTAGTGCCTCCGGCTCGGCACGGCCCTGCTGGTCATAGACCGATGCCCGGTCGGCACGCATGCACTGCTGGGGGAAACCCGCGATCTGACCGGCCAACTGCTGGGCCGCCGCCAATGCGGTGCCCGCCGGCACCACCCGATTGACCAGGCCGAAGCTGAGCGCCTCCTCGGCCCCGACCCCGCGCCCGGTGAGCACCATGTCGAGTGCGCGACCGACGCCGATCAGTCGGGGCAAGCGGACCGTGCCGCCGTCGACGAGGGGGACTCCCCATCGCCGGCAGTACACCCCGAGCACGGCATCGGCCTCGGCCACCCGCAAGTCGCACCACAACGCGAGTTCCAGGCCGCCGGCCACCGCATGGCCCGCGATCGCGGCGATCACCGGCTTCGACAGATGCAACCGGCTTGGGCCCATTGGACCGTCACCCATGCCAACTGGCACGGTGTCGTTCCGTCGCTCGCTGCCGAGCGCCTTTAGGTCCGCGCCGGCGCAGAACGTGCCTCCGGCGCCGTAGAGCACGGCGACCCTGGCCGATTCGTCGGCCTCGAAGCTCCGGAACGCCGCGGTCAAGGCCCGGGCCGTGGGCCCGTCGACGGCATTGCGCGCGTGCGGCCGGTCGAGGACGACGGTCGTCACCGGCCCGTCACGCTCGACACGCACCGCTGGGTCGGAGTCTTGCGTCACCGGATCCCCAGTCCCGCGGCAACGGCGAGCCCGACGATGAGCAGCGCACCGGCCCGCCGAGTATGCAGGAATGCGATGGCGGCGAACCACAGCGGCCAGACCGGGAACCGCGGCGGGGCTTCGGCGGGGCGCGGCGCCCCGAAGTAGCGCCACACTTTGACCAACGCAGGCAGCGCTCCGAACGTCGCCAGAGCCGGCCAGGGGAGCGCCCGGGCGGCCACGCAGGCGACAACGGACACGTAGTACCCGGCGAGCAGGCCGCGGGTTACCGCGCGAGCGCGTCCCTCGCCCAGGATCACCGGGAGCGTCCGGGTCCCGACCGGCGCATCGAACGGGATCTTGTCGATGTGCTTGCCCATGAGCACCGTGGTGCAGAGCAAGCCATACGGAACAGATGCCAGCAGGATCTGCCAGGGAAGCGTCCCGACCGCCGCGTAGTAGGTGCCACCCACCATCAGCGGGCCCCACACCACGAAAACGTCAGGCTCCCCCAACCCACGTTTCTTCAGCCTCAACGGGGGGGCCGTGTACGCCACGGACAGCACGAAGCCCGCCACCGCAATCGCAGCCACCGGCCATCCGCGACGTGCGGTGAGCGCGACGAGGATCGCGAGGTCGATCACGTTGATGGCGAGGATGGCCATGACCAGGGCCCGTCGGCTGACCAGACCGGACAGGATCGGGTGCGGTGCGTACAGCGCCCGCGGGTAGCTCTCCGTATCGCCGCCGACGGCGGTGTCGAAAAGGTCGTTCATCAGATTGTTCGAGACGTGCGCGGCGGTGATCCCGACAAGGGCGAGGACCAGGTCGGGCACGTTCACGCCACCGCGATCCACCGCGAGCAGGGCGGCAACCGCCCCCGCGGTGAGGGTCATTGGCAGGACAGCGGCGCGGGTGACGACCAGCCAGCGGGTTACCGGATCGATCGGACCGGCCGGGGGGTTGGTGGTCCGCAGTGCGCAGCGCCAGGCCGCCAGCCGGCCAGGGTGCACCGCAGGACGCAACATGGCTCGAACCTACCCTCCGCAAGCGGAGGTACCCGCCGGGGCTGGATCTGGAAGGCGGGACCAGACCTAGCCTCGGGCCGGCCCCACCCGGCCGGCAGCCAAACGCTAGGCGGCGCGGTCCGTCGCGATCGCCCCGAGGAAACTCTCGACCTGGCGAACCAGCTCGAGCTCGCCACGGTGGTCCTGGCGCCCCTGCATCCAGCGCAGCAACAGGAAGGTCGACCCGAGGCTGCCGAGTACGACCGCGCAGAGCAGCAGTGCGGTGATCATGACGCTAGACGAGGAACAGCGAGGTGGGCTGACCCTTGGGGTTCACGTGCTGGTACACGCTGCCCCCGAATCCGCTGAGGCGGATGACCGCCCGTACCCGCCGCTCGTTGGCCGGCAGGCTCGTGCCGGCGATGGTGATTGTCTCGACCAGGCAGACGATCCGACCCGTCGAGTCCACGTACACGTCCTCGGTGGCTGGCGACTGGGCCAATGCCCGGGTCGCGGCGTCCTGCAGGTTGCTCGGGCTGTCGCTGGCGAGCAACTCGGTCAGCTTGATCCTGAAGCTGTACTCATGCGTCAGTCCAACTTGCGACAGGTCACGCATCCCGTCGTCGGTGATCGGCCCGGCGGCGAACCGCTCGTCCTGGAGGAACAGCTTCACCGAGCCACCCTTGGGCTCGGGCTGGAAGCCGATCTGGGTGTGCGCGACGAACAGGTAGTCCTTGCCGCGGGTCTGGACCACCTCGACGGGCTGGAGGTCGGCGGTGAACTTGTCGATCTGCGGCTGCGGGTAGTACAGGACGCGCCCGCGGTCGTGGGCGAAGTCGACGTTGCCGGCGATCTGGAGCGCCATGTTGTTGAGCCGTCCCGCCTTGGCGGGAATGTCCGGGAAGCTGATCTCCTCGCTGACGGCGGCAGTTTGGGCGCCGAGCGTGTTCGCCACCGCAAGCCGGAGAGCTGCTGCCGGGGTCTTCGCCACCGCAGCGGGCGCGGCCACTTGCTCCACCGTGCGCGCCGCCCGTGGGTGGTGGATCGGCACGAAGCTCCCGGCGGTGCTGGCCGCGCCGGAACAGCCGGTGACCAGCGCCGCGAGCCCGGCAACGGCTAGGAGCGACGTTCGGCGCATGGTTCCCCCAACAACCGGCCGCCCGGATGGCGGCCCTGTGGACTAGATGTCGGAAGGCGCCGGCGCGGTCTTGAGCCGTCCGGATGGGCCGGTGGCTCAGAAAGCCGGATCGACCCGGACCACACCCGCCAGGTCGGCCAGCGGAACCGGCGCGTAGGAGACGACGTCTCCGGTGTGCGGCGCCACGACCATCATCCCGTTCCCCACGTAGAGGGCGACATGGTCGACGAACCCGGGCGCCGTCGGGTCGTAGGTCCAGAACAGCAGGTCGCCCGGCCGGGCATCGGCGAGCGGGATATGCGGGCCGGTAAGAAACTGCTCCGCCGCGGTTCGCGGCAACAAGATGCCGGCCCGGGCGTAGGACCACTGGACGAGCCCGGAGCAGTCGAACGAGAGCGGCCCGGTAGCCCCCCATACGTAGGGGAGCCCGAGCCGGCTCCAAGCCGCCCGGAGCACGGTGTTGATCTGTGCGCGAGTCAGGAACTCTCCCGCATCGCGGACGACGATGACCGGCCGGAGCAGCTCGACGTGTCCGGCGTGCGGGATGAGGTCCGCCACCTCCTGGCGCAGGGTGGTCGGGTCGACGCCGGGCGCGCTGACCACGAGCGCGTTGCCGTGCACGAGGCCGAGCCGCCTGGCCTGCGTATCCGTGACGATCGCGTCGACGCCGGCGATGCCGACCGACGCGAAAGCCCCGATCCGGATCGGCAGCTGGTGCCGCCCGGCGACCGGCACGGTGCCGCCGAGCGGGAGCCGCGCGTCATGTCCGATGTCGAAGCTCACCGCCGTGTCCCCGCGGGCCACGGACTGCCAGAGTGCGTCGGAGCGGGCGGTGTAGAGGGGGGTCCAGGCCCGGAAGGTCGAAGGGATCACCCCGAGCATCTCGGCCGGGTGCCGGGCCAGCGCAACCCGGCCCTCATCGGCCAGCTCCGCGCCGCGCACGCCGGCGAGCCGGGCGACCGCGCGGACCTCAGCCAGGGGCAGCGGGTGCGAGCTGACGATGAGCAGGTCGGCCGTCTCGAGCCGGCGGAGCGGCGCGACCGTCGGCTCGACGGGCGCGGAGCTGTGGAGGGTCGAGGTTGCGCCGTGGGTGGGCGCCGGCGCGCCGGTCGGGCCGACCGCAGCCACCAGGTGGGACCGACCCGCCAGATGATGGTCGGCGACAAGCTGGCTGGCGCCCAGCGCGCTGCCGGCGAGCAGGGTCACGGTGACGGCCGCCGTGACGACCGTCGGCGACAGGCCTCGAATCCGGCCCGGTAACGGAAGCTGGGGGAGCCGCACCGGGGAACCCTCCTTCGTCGCTTGGGGCTTCAGGAAGGACTCTTCGACGTGGGCGGGCGAACTCCTCCCGGATGTGTCTGCTACCCCACCGGCGGGCGCCGATACGTCCGGAGACTTCCGTTTTAGGCGCCACGCCGCGTGGCTTACACCTTCGATCGCGATGCTCCGCGGGCCGTCCTTCGGATCGTGTCTGCGACCCGCGTGCCACGCTCCGCCAGCCGGTGATCCCGAGCAAGCTGAGAGACGCGCCGTGGCGAGACGCCGAGCGCGCGGCCGGCATCGCGAACTGACACTCCAGCCTTCGCCAGGCGATCCACTGCGTCGCTGACCCGGTTGCGCAACTCCGCGGTCCGCCGAGCTCGAGTGGGCGGTTTGCACGGAAATCCGGCGCCTTCCGAGCGTGAAAGATCAACTTGACCGCCCACTCGGCCCCCGGCGGACGCCCGGATTAGCTCGCTGCCCGGCCTCGGAGGGCGCGGTCGGGCGGCGCTACCCCCGGTACCGGGCGAAGGCCGGCACCGCCAGTCCGAGCGCCACCACGCCGACAATGCAGGCGAGCCCGCCACTCACCACCGAGAAGGCCGGCGACACCAGCGCGGCCACGCTGCCCGCCTCCACGTCGCCGAGCCGCGGGCCGCCGGCCACCACGACGATGAACACCCCCTGCAACCGGCCGCGCAGCGCATCCGGGGTCAGCACCTGGAGGATCGTGTTACGGAAGACGGCGCTCACCAGGTCTGCCGCACCGGCGACGACGAGCAGGAGAAGGCCGACCGGCAGCGAGCGGCTGAAGCCGAATCCGGTGACCGCCGCCCCCCAGACCGCCACCGCGACCAGGACGGCGAGCCCCTGCCGGCGCACCCGGACGAGCACCCCGGACAGCACCCCGCCGACCAAAGCGCCCACCGCGGGGGCCGCGTTGAGCAGTCCGACGACTCCGGCGCCGCCGTGGAAGAACGATCCGGCCAGCGCGGGGAACAGCGCACGGGGCATACCGAAAACCATCGCGTTGATGTCGACGAGGAATGTCATGTAGAGCACCGGCTTGCTGCGCAGGAACCGCAGGCCCTCGCCGACCGAGCGGAACCCCGCCCTGGGGGCTTCCCCGAGCGGCGGCACCGGCGGCAATCTCCAGATCGCGTACAGCGCCACGAGGAACGACCCGGCGTCGGCGAGGTAGGCGGCGAACGCGCCGACCTGGGAGACCAGCAGTCCGGCCAGCAACGGGCCGACGGTGAACCCGACGCTCATCGAGATCTGCGCCAGCGCGTTGCCGGCTCGCAGCTCGCTCGGCGGCAGCAACCGCGGCACGATCGCCCCTCGGGTCGGCTGGTCGATCGCGGACAGCGCGGAGATCGCGAAGACCAGCAGATACACAACCCAGACCGCCCGCACGTGCCAGCCCGCCTGGGCCGCGAGTGCCCCCGAACACAGGGTGAGCAGGCTCGATGTCAACATCGCCACCCGCCGCCGGTCGTGCGAGTCGGCGACCGCGCCGCCGACGAAACCGAAGCCGACCAGCCCGGCCAGCCCGGCCAGCCCGATCAGCCCGACGTCGAACGAGGAGCGCGTCTCGGCGTAGACCTGGATCTGGACGGTCACGATGGTGAGCTGTGACCCGATGACGGAGACCGTGGTCCCAGCCCACAGCCGCCGGTAGTCGGGGCGACGCAGGGGGGTGATGTCGGCGAGGATGGCCCGGGGCGCCCCCGACGGCGCCACCGGCGCGAGCTCCCCCGATCCACTCACCGGGTCCCCGCGCTCAGCCCGGGGCCGGGGCCCGTTCGGCGCCGCCCCGCCTCGTCCACGTGCATCCTTCCCGCCGCCGGTGCGCCCCGATCCGACAGCAGCGGCCGGGACGCGAGACACTGGGCTCCGGTGGGCTGCCGCTCGCCGCCTGCCGACGAGGGGAGTCCCCGGCCGCATGTCCGACGACACCGTATTCAAGCCGGGGCTCGAAGGGGTCATCGCATTCGAGACCGAGATCGCCGAGCCGGACAAGGCCGGCAGTGCGCTCCGCTACCGGGGTGTGGACGTCGAGGACCTCGCCGGCCATGTGCGATTCGAGCACGTCTGGGGACTCCTGGTCGATGGCGCCTTCGAGCCGGGCCTGCCCCCGGCCGAGCCGCTGCCGATCCCGCTGCGTTTCGGCGACACCCGGGTGGACCTGCAAGGGGCGCTGGCCGAGCTGGCTCCGCAGTGGGGGCTGCACCAGCTGCACGACATCGACATAACGCAGGCCCGCGAGGACCTCGCCCGCTGCTCGGTGACCGGGATGTCCTTCGTGGCGCAGTCAGCCCGCGGGGGGGACCTGCCGCCGGTCCCGCAGTCCGAGATCAACCGGGCGAAGTCGATCGTTGAGCGGTTCCTCATCCGCTGGCGCGGTGAGGCCGACCCGGCGCACGTCAAGGCGATCGACGCCTACTGGGTGGCCGCCGCCGAGCACGGCATGAACGCGTCGACGTTCACCGCTCGGGTCATCGCCTCGACCGGGGCCGACGTGGCGGCCGCGCTGTCCGGTGCGGTCGGCGCGCTTTCCGGTCCGCTGCACGGCGGCGCCCCGTCCCGGGTTCTGGCCATGCTCGACGAGGTGGAGAAGAGCGGGGACGCGGAGGGTTACGTCCGAGCGCTGCTCGACTCCGGTCAGCGGCTGATGGGTTTCGGCCACCGGGTGTACCGGGCGGAAGACCCGCGGGCCCGAGTGTTGCGGCGGACCGCGCGCGAGCTCGGGTCCCCGCGCTACGCGGCGGCGGAGGAACTCGAGAAAGCGGCGCTCGGCGCCTTGCACGAGCGCAAGCCCGATCGCGTCCTGGAGACGAACGTCGAGTTCTGGTCGGCCGTCGTTCTCGACTTCGCGGAGGTCCCGGCGGACCTGTTCACGTCGATGTTCGCCTGCGCCCGGACCGCCGGCTGGAGCGCCCACATCCTCGAGCAGAAGCGCACCGAGCGGTTGATCCGCCCGAGCGCCCGCTACATCGGGCCCGGCCCGCGTCCGGTGTCCGCCGTCCCGAAAACCCTGGCCGAACTGGAGAACCGTGGCTGAGATCGCCCTGCCCGACGCCCTCAAACCCGCCGACGGCCGGTTCGGCTCCGGTCCGTCGAAGGTACGTCCCGAGACCGTGGACGCGCTCGCGGCGACCGGTAGCGCCTTCCTCGGCACCTCGCACCGGCAAGGCGGCGTGAAGAACGTGGTGGGCCGCGTGCGCGACGGGCTGTCCGCCCTGCTCGGCTTGCCGGACGGCTACGAGATCGCCCTCGGCAACGGCGGGGCGACCGCGTTCTGGGACATCGCCGCGTTCTGCCTCGTCGAGCGGCGTTCGCAGCACCTGTCGTTCGGCGAGTTCGGTGCGAAGTTCGCCGCGGAGACCACCGCCGCGCCGTTCCTCGAGACCCCGTCGATCCGCCAGGCCGGGCCCGGCAGTCGGCCCGAGCCGCTGGCCGAGTCGGGGATCGACGCGTACTGCTGGCCGCACAACGAGACGTCCACCGGGGTGACCTGCCCGGTCCGCCGCGTCCCGGGGGCCGATCCGGGTGCGCTCCTGCTGATCGATGCGACCAGCGCGGCGGGCGGCATCCCGATCGACCTCGACCAGTGCGACGCGTACTACTTCGCCCCGCAGAAGAACTTCGGCGGGGAGGGTGGGCTGTGGCTCGCGGCGCTCTCCCCCGCGGCGATCGAGCGGGCCGACCGGATCGCGACCAAGGGCCGTTGGACGCCGGCTTTCCTCGACCTGAGCGCGGCGGTGCAGAGCTCCCGGCTCAACCAGACGCTCAACACCCCGGCACTCGCTACCCTGTTCCTGCTTGCCGAGCAGCTCGAGTGGATGCTCGCCCAGGGCGGCCTCGACTGGGCAACCACCCGGACCGCCGAGTCGGCGCAGGCGCTCTACACCTGGGCCGAGAAAAGCGACTACGCCGTCCCGTTCGTCGCGGACCCGCAGGCGCGGTCGCCAGTTGTCGGAACCATCGACTTCAACGAGCCCATCGACGCCACAGCGGTCGCGAAAGCGTTGCGTTCCAACGGAATCGTCGACACCGAGCCCTACCGCAAGCTCGGCCGCAACCAGCTGCGGATCGCGATGTTCGCGAACATCCCGACCACGGACGTCGAGGCGCTCACGGCCTGCATCGACTACATCGTGGAGCGGCTGGACTGACCCGCCGGCGGCGCCGCCGGCTTCCCCGGGCCGATCGCGGCCGCGAGCAACACGGAGTTCGGCACCGAGAGCGGACCGTCCGCGGTGACGAGGGTCACGTAGGTGAGGCCCATCCCGCTGACCGCTCCGAGCAGCTCGCCGCCGAGCGCCCCGGAGCGGATCCGGATGTCGTCTCCCACGTTGAACGGCCTGGCCAGCAGCAGCACGATCCCGGCGAAGATGTTGCCCAGGGACTGCTGAGCGGCGATCCCGATGATGATCCCGGTCAGGGCCCCGCCGAGCAGCAAATGGCCGACCGGCACCGAGAGCAGATCGAGGGTGGCGAAGGTGGCGATGAGGTACCCGACGACCATGATGAGCCACCGCACGATCGAGGCGTGCGTAACCCCGGTGCGGGCGGCGAGCACCCTGGCGAACTCGTTGGCGGTGTGCCGGATACCGACCAGCGACGCCAGCACGAAACCGGCGGCGGCTCCCCCGGCGACGACCCGATGGTGCAGGTTGCCGTGGATGTTGCCCCACACCCCGCCGGCGACGAGACAGCCGAGGGCGAGCACGGCGGCGACGAGTGCCCCGCGCAGCTTGGGCGACGCAAGCGCGAGCGGCCGCGGCGGGACGGTGACGTGATCGAGGGTGCGCTGCCAGATCCTCACCCTGCAATGGGTACCACCCGGGAGGCCAGGGGTAGCGTTCGGATATGGACTACACGCATCTGGGTCGTACCGGCCTCTCGGTGAGCCGACTCTGTCTGGGCACCATGAATTTCGGTCCCGAGACCACCGAGTCGGACGCGCACGCGATCATGGACCGGGCGCACGACGTCGGGCTCAACTTCTTCGACACGGCCAACGTCTACGGCTGGCAGAAGGGCGAGGGACTCACCGAGGCGATCATCGGCCGGTGGTTCGCCCAGGGCGGCGGGCGGCGGGAGAAGACCGTCCTGGCGACCAAGCTGTACGGATCGATGAGCGACTGGCCCAACGACACGTTCCTGTCCGCGCTCAACATCCGCCGGGCCTGCGAGGGCTCGCTGCGCCGGTTGCAGACCGACTACATCGACCTGTACCAGATGCACCACGTGGATCGGAACACCCCGTGGGACGAGATCTGGCAGGCCATGGAGGTCCTCGTCGCACAAGGCAAGGTCCTCTACGTCGGTAGCAGCAACTTCGCCGGTTGGCATATCGCGCAGGCCCAGGAGGCCGCCCGGGCCCGGCATTTCACCGGCTTGGCGAGCGAGCAGTCGCTGTACAACCTGGCGTCGCGCAGCCTCGAGCTCGAGGTGCTCCCGGCCTGCCAGGCCTACGGCCTGGGCGTCATCCCGTGGAGCCCGCTGCACGGCGGCATGCTTGCCGGGGTGCTGCGCAAGCAGGAGCTCGGCCGGTCGAAGGGCGGCCGCTCCCAGGAGCTGCTGGAGAAGATCCGGCCGGCGGTCGAGGAGTACGAGGCGTTCTGCACCGATCTCGACGAGGACCCGGCGAACGTGGGTCTGGCGTGGCTGCTGCACCAGCCGGCGGTCACCGGCCCGATCATCGGGCCACGGACGCTCGGCCAGCTGGACGGGGCCATGCGCGCGCTCGAGATCCGGCTCGACGAGAAGGCGCTGGCCCGGCTGGACGAGATCTTTCCCGGCCCGGGTGGTCCGGCGCCCGAGGCGTACGCCTGGTAGCGGTCTCCGCAGGTCAGGTCAGGGTGCGTAGTGCGGTAGCTGCATCCCGACCGCGAGCCGCTGGAGCATGCCGATCGGGGCCCGGCGAAGCGACGGGCGATGACGAAGCCCAGCCGGGACAGGAGGAATCCGACGCTGTGCGACGGTGGAGGAGCGTTCCGTTCGAAACGTCTACGGCAGAAGTGGTGGGCCGATGACCGACCGCCCGGATGCCCGGCCGTCGCACTCGGCGGCACTGGCCCGGCTCGCCGGCTTCGTGCTCCACCACCGGCGCGTGGTGATCGTGCTGTGGCTCGTCGCGCTGGTCGCCGGCGGGGCGGCGGCCGGCCAGGTCTCCAAGCGCTTCACCTTCGACTTCTCGCTGCCCGGCCAGCCGGGGTACGAGACCGCGCTGCGGGTCACCGCGCACTACGGCAACGGCGGTGGGCAGCCGCCGGCGATCGAGGTGGTCACCGTGCCGCCCGGTCAGACCGTCGCCGGCGACGCGGCCCCGATCGCCGCGGCCTTCCAGCGGGCCCGGGTGAGCGATCACCGGGTCCGCATCGTCGACCTCGCGGTGACCGGTGACCGGCAGTTCGTCACCGCAGACGGGGGCTCCACCTACGCGCTGCTGTTCACCCCGATCGTTCACGGCTTCGGTGGCGATCAGGTGGCGGAGCGCGCCACCCGGACTATCCGGGCGGCGCTACCGGCCGGGTACCGGCTCGGCACCACCGGGCTCAGCGCACTGGAAAGTGGAGGCAGCACCAAGGGGCCGGGGGTCCTCGTCGAGACGATGTTCGGCGCGGCCGGGGCGCTCGCCGTACTGCTGTTCGTGTTCGCCTCGTTCCTCGCCCTGCTGCCGCTGCTGATCGCCGCGGTCTCCATCCTCACGACGCTGCTCGTCATCCTCGGCCTCACCTACATCACGCAGGTCTCGTTCGTCGTGCAGTTCCTCGTCGCCCTGGTCGGGCTCGGCGTCGCCATCGACTACTCGCTGCTGCTCGTCACCCGCTGGCGGGAGGAGCGGGCGCATGGCGCGGACAACGCGACCGCGGTGACCACCGCGGTCGCGACCGCCGGGCGCGCCGTCATGCTCTCCGGCGTCACGGTGGCGATCGGCCTGGTCGCCCTTGTGGTCCTGCCCGTCCCGGCCCTGCGCAGCGTCGGCATCGGTGGAATGCTCATTCCGCTGGTCTCCGTCGGCGTCACGCTGACCCTGCTCCCCGCCCTGCTCGGCGGCATCGGACCGCGGTTCGACTGGCCGCGGGTCCGCAAGGAGAACCAGGCGAGCCGGGCCTGGGCCGCGTGGGCCCGTGGCGTGGTCCGCCACCGCTGGCTGGCCGCCGGCGTCGGGGTGGCCGCGCTGGCGGTCGTGACCGCGCCGATCTTCTCCCTCACCGTCGGCGAGACCAGCGCCAGCGCGCTGGCCCGGACCGGACCGGCGCACGACAGCTACGACCAGCTGCTGGCCGGCGGCGTCCCTTCCGGGGTGCTGACGCCGATCGAGGTACTGGTCCGGACCCGCTCGGCCCCCGAGGTCCGCGACCGGCTGGCCGGACTGCCCGGCATCGCCACCGTGGCGCTGGCTTCCGGACGGACCGGGAGTCGCGGCGGCCTGACCGACCTGATCGCCATCCCCTCCGCCGAAACGGTCAACTCGGCCTCGCTGGCACCGGTCCGCACGGTACGCGCCAGCCTCGCCGGCGACCCGGCGGTGATCGGCGTCACCGGGGTCGGGGCGATCGAGCTCGACTACAGCCACGCCGTGTTCGGCCAGTTCCCGCTGATGTTCGCGATCATCGCGCTGGCCACCTTCCTCCTGCTCGCCCGGGCGTTCCGCTCGATCGTGCTCGCCGCGAAGGCCGTCCTGCTGAACCTGGTGTCTCTGGGCGCGACCTTTGGCCTGCTCACCTGGTTCTGGCAGGAGGGGCACGGCTCGCAGGCGTTGTTCGGGATCCCGGCCACCGGCGCGATCACCTTCTGGCTGCCCCTGATGATCTTCGCGTTCCTGTTCGGCCTGTCGATGGACTACGAGGTGTTCATCCTCACCCGGGTCCGCGAGGAGTACGACCGCACCGGATCCACCACGTCGGCGATCGTCGAAGGGCTCGGCCGAACCGGTCGGCTGGTGACCAGCGCGGCGCTGATCCTGTTCCTCGCGTTCGCCTCGCTCGCCTCGGCGCCGAACACCGACATCAAGGTGCTGGCCACCGGCCTCGGTGCCGGCATCCTGCTCGACGCCACCATCGTGCGGGCCCTGCTCGTGCCGGCGCTGGTGTCACTCCTCGGCCGGTGGAACTGGTGGTTCCCCCGCCGGGCGGCCCGGGCGCTGCGCCTTCCCGAACCCGTCGATGCCCGGGAGCCGGCTCCGGTCGGCTGAGCCGACCGGCTCACTCCGCCGCGGCGGCCATCTGCCGGCGCATGGCGGCGATCAGGTCGAGGTCGCCGCGCAGGTCGACCGCCTCGTCGCCGAGCCGGCCCCACAGCCAGTACAGGACGTGGGAGGGGGTGCCGGCGACGGTGGCACCGGCGGCGCCGGTGGGGTCGCGTTCGAAGTCGAGGCCGTCGGATCGCCCGGTCATCCGCCAGCTGGCACCGGGCGTGACGACGGCCATAGTGCGGTCCGCCAAGGATGGGTCGCCCTCGCCCCAGAACCCGAGCATGCGCTCGAGGAACTCGTCGATCCCGTCCACCGCGACCAGGGCGTCGACGTGGTGCGGCTCGCCCGTGGCGAGCTCGGCGTCGGCCCGGTGGATGACCGTCTCGTGGGCCATCCGGCGGCTCCAGAATCGAGCGTTCTGCTCGCGCGGGAACCAGGTCCATAGCGCGGTATCCGCAGGAGTGGACTTCAGCGCGCCGAGCAGGTCGGCGAGTTGCTCGTCGAACCAGCCGAAGACCGCCTCTCCGCCCGGCGGCGTGGCTTCGGGCTCGGGTGGGTCGCGGAGTCGCTCGCGCACGATCGTCGCCTTGTGCGCGTAGCCCCCGCCCACGTGCCCGACGAGGTCGGCCACGGTCCACCCCGGGCAGGACGGGACGATCGCGTCGAGCCCGGCCCGGCGCCCCGCGGCAACCAGCGCGGGGGCGTCCCGGGACAGTTGGAGGATCGCCTTCGGCGGATCGAGGTGGATGTCCATCGACGCCGCAGCCTACGAGGCCGTGGCCACCTCGTCGATGTCCGGGCGCGGCATCGGGGCCTCCTCTGGCAACCGGATATGCACGTGCGGGTGCCGCCGGAACAGGTGCGGCTCGACCCGGAGTTGGCGGCTGCGGGCCAGCACGAGGCCGACGACGAGCGCGGCCACCGCGGAGATCGCCCCGCCGAGGATGAGGCTGTACCGGGCGCCGGCAACCTGGGCGACCCAACCGACGATGGGGGCTCCGATCGGGGTTCCGCCGAGAAACACCAGCACGTAGAGGGCCATCACCCGCCCGCGCATCGCGGCCGAGGAACCGAGTTGCATCGTGGTGTTCGCCGCCGTCGACAGGGTGAGCGCGGCCACCCCGGTCGGGATCAGCAGCAGCACGAGGGTGAGGTAGCTCGGCATCAGGCCGCTGATCGTCTCGAGGATGCCGAAGGCCAGCGCGGATCCGATCAGCAGGCTCTGCCGCGGCCGCGGGCGGCGCGCGGCGAGCAGGGCACCGATCAAAGAGCCGAAGGCGAGCGCCGTGGACAGCAGCCCGTAGCTTCCCGCGTTGCGATGGAAGACGTTCTTTGCGATCAGGGCCATCGTCATTTGGAAGTTCAGCCCGAAGGTGCCGACGATCCCGACCAGCACGATCGGCCAGAGCAGGTCCGGGCGGCCCCGGACGTAGGCGAGGCCGGCCCGCAGTTGGCCGGCGGCGCGCGGCTGGCGCGGCGCGAGGTACAAGTCCGCCTCGCGCATGAGCACGAGACCGCCGATCACCGCGAGGAACGAGACGGCGTTGAACAGGAAGACCGGCCCGGTCCCGATCGCCTCGATGAGCAGGCCGGCGGCTGCCGGACCGGCGATTCGAGCCAGGTTGAAGGTCGCGCTGTTCAGGCTCACCGCGTTGACGACCTGTGCCGGTCCGACCAGCTCCGCGACGAACGCCTGCCGGGTCGGGGTGTCGATCGCAGACGCCAGACCGAGCAGGAAGGCGAGCAGGTACACGTGCCAGAGCACGACGCTGTGCGTGACCACGAGCAGGCCTAGGGCGAGCGCGAAAGCTCCCATGACCGCCTGGGTGACGATGAGCAGCCGGCGCTTCGAATGCCGGTCCGCGACCACGCCGCCGTAGAGGCTGAGGAACAGCGTCGGCAGGAACTGAAGCGCGGTTGCGTAGCCGAGGGCAGAGCCGGAGCCGTGGGTCAGCTGGACCACCAGCCAGTCCTGGGCCACCCGCTGCATCCAGGTCCCGGTGAGGGAGACCACCTGGCCGGCCGCGAACAACCGGTAGTTGCGAACTCGGAGCGAGGAGAAGATCGTCATGACTGGGCCAGGCGGTCGAGGATGGGCACGGCCGCGCGGAGCACCTCCAGTTCGTCGGGTTCCAGCTCGGGCAGGCGGCGAGACAGCCACGCATCTCGCCGGCGACGGTCGGCGGCGAGCAGCGCCCGACCCTCGGCGGAGAGCGCGACGATGGCCTGCCGGCCGTCGGTCGGGTGGGCCGTGCGCCCGACCAGGCCCTTGGCCTCGAGCAGGGCGATGGTCCGGGTCATCGACGGCGGACGGACCCGCTCGTGTCCGGCCAGCTCGCTCGGGGAGAGCGGCCCGTGGCGCTCCAGCGACCCGAGCGCGGCCATCTGCGTGAGCGACAGACTGGCGTCGGTGCGCTCCGCGCGCAGCCGCCGGGCGAGCCGCATGACGCCTATTCGCAGGGCACCGGACAGTTCGGTGTCGGCGCGGGTCGTGCTCTTCGGCATATCGTTAGCATAACTCATGAGCCTCGCTAACGGAAGCGCCGCTACCGACCGGTGCCGCTCACGCCCTGGGCGGCGAGGTCGCCCGCCGGCGACGGCCGCCCGCGCAGCAACCAGGCCAGCCCCACGGCGAGCAGCGCGCCGAGCACGGGGCCGGCCAGGTAGATCCAGCTCGAGCTGAGCCGGCCACGCACCAGGTCCGGGCCGAGGCTCCGCGCCGGATTCATCGAGGCGCCGCTGAGCGGGCTCGCCCACAGCCCGGCCAGCGCGACGTAACCGCCGACTGCGATCGCGGCATTGTGGCCGACGTTTCGGGCGCCGGAGGACGTGCCGAGGATGACCGAGACGAGGCCGAGGGTGAGCACGACCTCGACGACGAACGCGGTGCCGGAGCTGACCCCACGGACCCGGGTACTCGCCCCGAGGTCGCCGACCACTCCGAACAGCGCCCGGAGCAGGCCGGCGGCCGCTACCGCCCCGAGCAGCTGGACGACGACGTACCCGGGCACCCGCCGCCAGGGGAAGTGACCGCGCACCGAGAACCCGATGGTGACCGCCGGGTTGAGGTGCGCCCCCGAGGTCTCCCCCACGGTGTAGATCAGCGCGAGCACCATCACGCCGGGCGCGACGACGGCCGCCACCCGACCGATCCCTCCGTGGCTCACCGCATCGGCAACCCCGGCCCCGGCGGCGACGAGGACGAGGAAGAAGGTGCCGACGAACTCGGCGACCAACCGGCGCCACTCCTGACCGGGATCGGCGAAGGACCTCAGCCCGGTCGACCAGCGCTCCTCGGCCAGCCGAGGGGTGGCGCCGGGGAGCAGGTGGGCGGGTCCGGACATCCCGAGCTCACCCGACCGGCAGCTTGACGGCGAGCAGCGCCATGTCGTCTCGGGGCGCGCCCGCACAGAAGCCGAGGACCGCTGCCTCCAACTCCCCGACCAGCTCGGCGGCCGTAGCCGCGGTCGAGTTCATGAGCGTCATCGCCAGCAGGTCGTCGGCGAATCTGCCGTCGGCGGAACGGCCCTCCAGGTAGCCATCGGTGAAGGCTACGAAGACGTCGCCCGGACCAAGGCGGATCTCGACGACGTCCAGCGTCGGCACCGCAAACCAGCCGAGCGCGCCACCCCCAGTGTCGATCGTCGTAACCGACCCGTCGGCGCGGCGGAGCAGGGCCGCCGGGTGCCCGCCGGAGCACAGCGAGATGTCCAGCCCGCCGGGCCGCGGGGTCAGCTCCGCGTAGACGGCGGTGGCAAACAGCTCGCCGCCGGTTCCCGGCTCGGCGATGAGCAGCGCGTCGTTGAGCTCGGCCAGCACGTCATCCGGCCGTGCCGCGTGCCGGGAGGCGACTCGCACCGTGTACCGGACGAGCGCGGCGAGAGCGGCCGCCGCGACTCCCTTGCCGGGCACGTCGGCCACCAAGGCGGCCCAGGTCGGCGGATCGCGCCGCAGCCCCCAGACGTCGTAGACGTCGCCACCGGGGTCGCTGCCGTGGCCGGCGCAGTGATAGCGCGCGGCCAGCTCGAGGCCGGGGATGGCCGGCAGGCTCGCCGGAAGAAGGCTCTGCGCCAGGGCGACGGCGGTCTCCTCCAGGGCTCGGTGCGATCGAGCGTTGTCGATGGCCATACCCGCCCGCCGGGCCAGGTCCCCGGCGAAGTCGAGGTCTTCGCCGTCGTAGTGCCGGCCGGACTCGGCTCTGATCATCGTGAGCACCCCGAGCACCCGCCGGCCCACCGCGAGCGGGACGAACAGGATGCTCGACATGCCGAGCTCGCGAAGAATCCGCAGCTGGTCCTCGTCGACGGCGCCTTCGACGAGCATCCGGTCGGTGACGTTTGCGTGGAGCCGCCCGATCCCGCTGCGGATCACCTCGGCCGGCCCGGCGGGGGCGTCGAGCGACGCCCAATAGCGCCGCTGAACCTCCTCGGCCATGGCGACCTTGGTCGGGTCGCTGTGGGCGACCGCGACGGTTTCGAGCCGACCGTTCTCGACGATGGCGACGGTGCACCAGTCGGCCAGCCGGGGAACGGCGAGCCGGGCGAGGTTGGCCAGCGCGGTCCGATAGTCGAGGCTGCTGCCGAACTCCGCGGAGGCGTCGGCGAGGAAGATCAGCTTGTCCCGGGCATCTTGAGCTTCGTCGAGGGCGAGGGACCGGGCGATGGCCTGCGCGCAGACATCGGAGAGTGCGCCGAAAAAAGCCCGGTCGTCGTCCTCGAGCGGCCAATTACCCTGAAGCGACAGGGTGAGAACGCCCAACCGCTGCGCCTCGACCGTCAAGGGCAGGCAGACCAGGGTCCGGTCGTAGAACTGCCCGAGGCCCGCCAGCTCCGGATAGCGCAGGTCCCAATCGGCCCGGCCGGAGACGACGACGATCTGGCCGGAGCGAAAGGCCTCGCTGGCCGGCAGTACCGCGTCCACCGGATAGGAGCGGTAGCGGGCCAAGCTGACGTCCTGACCACGACGGCGGCTGCGCAGCTCGAGCGCCCTGCCGTCCCCGCTGACCAGCGACGCGGTAGCCACCTCCGCGCCGACCATTCCCGCCAGGTGCTCGACGACCAGGTCGAGCACCTGCGCCGAACCTGGCGCCGCGGCCAACGCGGCGGTGACCGACTGGAGCCGCCCGAGACGCTCTGCTGTCCGGCGCTGGCCTTCGAAGAGCCGGGTCCGTTCCAGGGTCTGCGCGGTCTGCGCCGCGAGCGCCAACAGGTAGTCACGCTCGTCGCTGTCGATCCGCCGCGGCTCCGCGAACGAGAAGCTCAACACCCCGACGACCCGGCCGCCCACGGCGAGCGGGACCACCGCGAGGGACTCGGCCCAGACCGGGACCCCGGCGGCCCAGCTCGGGCCCGCCGGATCGGCCGCGCCCTCCTCCGCGTACCTGCGGAGGAGGCCCGCGTCCCGGCCGAACTCGCCGACCGGGAGCAGGACGTCGCCGGGTCCCCGCAGGGCGAGTAGTCCCCCGGCGGCACCCAGCACGGCCCGTCCCTCGCCGAGGATGACGCCGGGGACCTCCTCCGACGACGTGGCCGCGGCCAACGCGGCGGTCATCGACTGGAGCCGGGCGGCCCGCTCGCTGGAGCGCTGCCGGGCGGTGATCGCGCGCAGCTCCGTCAGGAGCCGGGCCTCGAACGACTCGGGCACCGCGGCAGGCTCGCCCGCGGCGGCCCTTCGGAGGTGGTCCACGAGGCCCTCGACGTACCACCGGCGGAAGACCCGGTACTCCGCCGGGGACTCGAGGGTGAGGAGTCGGGCGTCGCGGGCGTACGCGTCCGCCTCGTCCAGACCGGCAAGGTAGTCGAGCCCGGCGTCGGCGGCGTCCAGCGGCAGCGTCAGCGTCAGCGTGACCCGGAGGTCCCCGCGCCCGGCGGCCGCGATCGCCTGCCGCTTGATCGACTGGCGGGCCTCGGCGAAGCGGTGCACCACTCGTTCGATCAGGTCGGCGAGCTGGCTCGGCACCAGTGGGGTACTGCCGGCGCTCGCCCCGGCAGCGGCGAGGGTGAACTCCCGGATCAGGCTGTCCACGTGGTTTTTCGCCGCGAGCAACAGGTCGGTGGGCACGTCGCCCAGGGTCACCCGGTAGCGCCGGCCGGGGAGTTCGGCGTCGTCGTCCCAGCCCGCCAGCCGGGCGTCCGCGTCGGCATCCACCTCGAGCTCGGCGGACTCCCCCGCCGGGTCCAGCAGACACCACACGACCTTGCCGGCGTCGGTCGTGTCCACCCCGAACCGGGTCGCGATCGCCCGGACGAGCGTCAGTCCCCGCCCGGTCATCCCCTCGCCGTCGTCCAGCCCACGCAACGGGCGGATCCGACTCGTGTCGGCCACCGCGAT
Source organism: Mycobacteriales bacterium (assembly GCA_035533475.1). Lineage (NCBI taxonomy): Bacteria > Bacillati > Actinomycetota > Actinomycetes > Mycobacteriales > Mycobacteriales bacterium. The sequence continues at coordinate 51,403 of DATLTS010000014.1, forward strand.
CCGCAGTCCGGGCGAGTCCATGCTCAGCTCGAGGCCGACCGGCGGACCGGCGTGGAGCAACGCGTTGGTCACCAGCTCGCTCACGATCAGCTCTGCGTCAGCGACCAGTTCGGGGAGCCCCCACGAGCCGAGTCGGCCACGGATGAATGCGCGAGCCAGGGGGACCGCATCGGTCTCCCCGGCGAGCGACAGCACCTCGCTGATCACAACCTCACCCCCAACTCGCGGCGCGAGTCCGAGAGTAGGCCGACGGCGGCCCGTCGCCCCCTCGACCGGCCAAGTCTGGGCAGTCGCGTTGGGGACGGATGCCCTCGTTATGGCACAAAAACCGTGCGCTTGGACCGGGTTAGATTGGGCACATGGCCCGCCGCCCGGATCCACCACCGCTCGCCACGAACGACGCGCGCGCGGTGGCGGTCGGGTTGGCGCTGTGGCTGGTCGCCCTTGCGGTGCTGGTGCCGATGCATGCGTCGCTGTCCCGCCACCACGAGATCTGGTGGATCTGGACCTGCGTGGTCGGTCTCGTCCTCGGCGGCTACGGGCTGTGGTTCGTCGTCTGGTTGCAGCGCCGGAGGCGATCGCCCGGCTAGTCGAGGTCCGTCTCCGTGCGCAGCCGCTCCACCAACTCGACCGGTGCGTCGTCGGCGAGCAGCGCCGCTTCGGTGAGAACCGCGCGCAGTGTCCAATCGCCCACCGCCCAGGCGGCCCCACGGCCGAGGCCGATCATGCGGTGGCCGGCGTCGACGTGCAGCACCCCGTCGGCGAACCACCACGGCACCGTCCGGCCGCCGACGCGCAACGGGGTGTGCTCGACGTAGGACGTCGGCAGGCCCGGCACCAGATCGCGCAGCAGCCCGGGGACGTCGCGGTCGCTTCCCACCGACTCGACCGGGTGGTCCCCCCGAAGGCCCAGCACCTGGACCCCCAGCGCCGCCCCCAGCGCCGCCCCGACCTCGAGCCGGCAGGGCAGCACCGCCCGACCGTCCGCGAACGGCGCCCGGTCGGGTGCGGCGAGCACGACCGCGTCTCCGGGCGGGACCACGTCGAGGCGGCCGCCCCGGACTCCGCGGACCTGCCCGGGGGGTCGCTGTGGCGGGCGTTCGGCCAGCCAGCCGTGCAACGTCCGCACGATCCTGCGGTCCAGCACGCGGGCCGGATCGGCGAGCCGGGCCGCCACGTCGTCCGGGTCGGCGTCGTCGAGCGATCGCAGCACCCCGAGCGCCGCGGCGAACTCGGCGTCGACGAGAGGGGGTGCGGGGTCGTATAGACCGTGCAGCTCGGGGTCGGCGTCAGCGGCGCGGAGCCGATCGGGCCGGGCCCCGTCGAGCACCGGATGCCGGGCCAGCCACCAGGCGGTGTAGGGCACGCGCGGATAGCGCCGGCCGCCGGCAAGCACGTGCACCGGCTCGACGACGAGGGCCCGCAGCCGCGATCCGCCCAGCAGTTCGAGCACCCGCGGCCAGACATCCGCCCGGACCAGCTCGAGGTCGCGGACCGCGCCGAACTCTGCGATCACCGCGTCGTCCGCCGCACCGACCGAGTCGCGCAGCCAGGCCAGCCAGCCGGCCTCCGCGTCGAGGTCGTGCTCGCCCGGGCCGTCCAGTGACAGCTCCGCGTCGGCAACCGTGGCGAACCCGTCGAGTACCCCGACCGCCGCCAGGGCGTCCCGGCCCCAGCGCTCCACGAGCGAGACGTCGACCCGGCCGAACGGCGCGTCGTCCTCGACCAGCCCGGCCAACACCCCGTCCGGCAGCAGCAGCTCGCCGGCCGGATAGGGCTCGCCGTCCGCACCCGGCAATGCAAGCTCGGACAGCCAGGGCCGGTCGGCGAAGGTGGCCCCGGATGCCGCGACCAGTCCGAGCACCGCGTCCGCGAGCAGGTTCGGATCCGCGCCGTCGAGCGCCGCGTCGAAGGAGGCCTCGACCGCCGCCCGCAACCGCGGCTCGTCGAGGAGGCGGGCCGGGTCGGCGTCGCTCGCACCGAGCGCCCGCAGCAGGGGGTGCGCGGCCGCCGGGTGCACGACCCGCAGGTCCAGCGCCTCCACCACCGCCGGTGCTAGCCCCTCGCCGCCGAGGACGAGGCCGCGCGGCCCGCGGGCCAGCCGGCCGTCGGTGAGCGGGACCGGCAGGCCGGCCAGCGGCTCGCGCTCGGCGGGGGTCGGCGGGAGGGCGGTGTCGAGGCCGACGTAGACGGCGAACCACCAGTCCGGCGGCCGATCGGCACCGGCTAGCGCATCGACGACCTCGGCGAGACCCGGCCGGCGCACACCGAGGACGGCCAGCGCCCGGTCCCCGTCGCCGCCGGTCCAGCCCGCTTCGAGCAGGCCACCGATCACGCCGGCCAGCGGCTGGACCAGCGCATCGTCGAGCGCGATCGCCTCGCTCGGCCGGAGCCCGCCCTCCGCGGCCCCGGCGGGGACTGCGGGCACTGCGGGCACTGCGGGCACTGCGGGCACCAGGAAGGCCGTACCGGCCAGCTCGGCGAGGATCGCCCGGCGCAGCTCCGCGTCGAGCTCGCCGGCAGCCGGCCCGGTGGGGACCAGCCGCAGGCGGGACGGCAGCGCCGGCAGCTCACCGAGGACCGCCGCGTACCCCTCCGCGGCCCGGGCCACGAGGAAGTCCCGGAGCGGGCCGGGCGCGACGTGGCGCCGGGACGGGTCGAGCGGGAAGCTCGCGATGAGCAGAGCCGGCAACCCGAGCGGCTCATCGGTCGGGGTCGGTGCCCGGGCGACGCCGTCCACCGGGAGGCGTCCGGATGGCTCGCCGGCCGAATCCACCGGAACCGCCCAGGTCACGTTCCAGACCGGCCGCCAGCGCTCCTCCACCGGTCGCTGCTCGAGCAGGCCGGGCGCGAGTTCGCCACCGCCACGGCGGACCCGCCACCTGGTGACCTCCGGTCCGTCGTGGATCTCGACGAGGGTGTCGGGGCCGACGGCGGCGTGCAGCCGGCGCACCCGGCCGTCGATCTCCACCTCCACCGTCGCCAGGTCGGGCAGCGCGAGCAGCAGCCCGGGATCGACGCCGCCGAGCATCTCGCGCACCGCGCGTTCGGCGTCGCCGTCGCGCAACGGCAGCACGACCGCCGTGTCGAACCCGGCCGGCGGCGGGGTGTCGTCCGGCCAGGGCAGCCGCAGCAGGGGCACCCCGCCGCCCCGGGCGTCGATCTCCGCGCGCAGGCCGGGCACCGCCTCCGCCGCCCGGCGGCTCTCCGCCGCCGACCAGCGCACCCCTCCGGTGGTGGAGCGGATCGCCGGCTGGTCGCTCACCGCAACCACCGCTGCGAAGCCGACCCCGAAGCGTCCGATCGTGCCCGGGCCACGCTTCGCCGACGCCCGCAAACTGACCAGGGATTCGACGCCCGGGCGGTCCAGCGGGGCGCCGGTGTTGGCGGCGACGAGCACACCGTCGGCGAGGGTGAGCCGCAGCGCACCCGCGGTGCCGTCCGATGCTCGGCGCGCGGCGTCCGCTGCATTCTGGGCCAGCTCCACCACCAGCCGATCGCGGTAGCCGCCGAGTGCGTGGTCCTCCTCCGAGTTCGCGTCCTCGCGGAAGCGGGACACCGACCCGGCCCAGCCGGCGAGCACCCGGCGGCGAAGCTCCGCGGTGTCGAACCGGTCGGCGGTGTCGAACCGGTCGGCGGCGCCGGCCCGGCTCACCGGGTCAGGAATGGCCGAGCGGCTCGGCCGAGTCGGTGTCCGTCACCGAACCGACGGCGTGTTCGGGCGCCGCGGGATCGACACCGAACTCGTCGAGCAGCGGCGGCGGCGGGGCCGCCAGGCTGGTGACGACGACGACCTCGGAGTGCGCCCCGCACCCGTGGTCGACGGCGACCACGCGGCCGTCGTCCGGGGCGTAACCGTTCCCGCATGCTCCGAAAGCCTGCCGCAGGGGACCGGCCAGCGGAAGGAAGAACCCGCAGGTCGCGCAGGGCACGGCGACCGCCTTGGCGATCGGCGCGTCCGGGCCGGCCGCGCCCTCGTGCCAGCGGGTCGCCGCCAGGTCCCGGCCCTCCGGGGAGAGCACCCGCGGCCGGCCCAGACCCAGCTCGAAGGCGACCTGGTCGACGTCGTCGTCGCTGACGTCGAAGAACGCCGGCACCAGTCGCGGGTCGTCCGCGGCGGTTGGCAGCAGGTCCCCGACGCCGAGGTCGCCCGGGCGCAGCCGCTCCTGCCAGGGCAGCCATTCCGGGGCCAGCAGCGCCTCCGGGCCGGGCAGCAGCACGACCTCGTCGACGCTGGCGGTCTTCCCGCGGGAGGCCCGGCTGACGGTGACCGACCAACGCCACCCCCGATAGGCGCGGTCGAGGCAGGCGAAGTAGTGGGTGAGCAGCCGCTCCCCGTCGGCGTCGACCCCCTCGTGCTCGCCGACGACGTCCAGGCCGCCGACCTCCACCGCGACGGCTCGGGCCAGGTCGACCGCGTCCACGAGGACCCGGTCGGTCGCGCTGCTGGTAGGCACCCGGCCATTGTCCCCCAGACGTCGCCCCCACGGCGAGTGGGCGGTTGTGCCGGGGCGATTCGCCCACTCGGAGCGTGGCACCCGCGCACATTCGCCCACTCGCCGCGGGGCGGGCGGCTGGCGGGCGGCGGGCGGGAGGGAGCGGGGGCGGCCTCAGCCCACCGGGTCAAGGGCTCCGGGGCGGATCGCCGGCACCAGACCCGCTGCCTCGGCCCGGGTGAGCAGACCGCGGACGGCGGCCAGGCCATCGACGCCGAGGGCGAGGCTGTGCTCGGTCACGTACAGGCCGATGTGCGCGTCGACGACGTCGGGCTCCATCTCCTGAGCGTGCTCGAGCACGTAGTCCCGGGAGGCGGCCGGGTTGGCCCACGCTCGCCGCAGCGAGCCGCGAATCGCATCGGCGACGGCGGCGACGTCGAGGCCGCGCCGGGCGACGATGGCCCCGAGCGGGATGGCCAGACCGGTCTGCTCCTCCCACCATTCCCCCAGGTCGACGAGGCGGGTGAGGCCGAACCGCTGGTAGGTGAACCTGGCCTCATGGATGACCAGGCCGGCGTCGACCCGGCCCTCCCGGACCGCCGGCATGATCTGTTCGAACGGCATCACCTCGACGCCGGCCAGGTCGTGATCCGCCGCCCATAGCCGGAACAGCAGGTAAGCCGTGGTCCGCTCGCCGGGCACGGCCACCCGGGCGCCATCGAGGCGGCCACCCGCCGGCGGCGACGCGACGAGGACGAGCGGCCCGCATCCCCGCCCCAAGGCCCCCCCGGCGGGTAGCAACGCGTACTCGTCGAGCACCCAGGGCAGTGCCGCGTAGGAGATCTTGAGCACATCGAGCCGGCCCGCCTCGGCCAGCCCGTTGGTGACGTCCACGTCGGCGTACGTCACCTCGACGGGGGGCGCGCCCGGGACCAGCCCGTGCACCCAGGCGTGGAAGATGAAGGTGTCGTTCGGGCAGGGCGAGATGGCGAGGGACACGGTCACGGCGCGGCCGCCGGGGCCAGGGCTTCCAACGGCGCCGCGGCCAGGGCGGCAGTCGCCGCGCCCAGCGCACCGAGGGCCGCCGAGATCCGCCAGCCAGCCCGGTCCCTCGCCCCCACCAGGTTGCTGACCGCCCGCAGCTCGGCTGCGGGGCATCCGTACAACGCGGCGGCCTGACCGACCCCGGCGCCCTCCATCGCCTCGGCCAACCCGTGGTGCCGGTCGGTGAGGAGCCCGGCCCGGGCCGCGGTCCCGGTGACGGTGGCGACCGTGAGAACCGGGCCGACGCTGGCGGCGAGCCCGGCGTCACGGAGCCGGTCCGCGATCTCCTCCGCGAGCCCCGCTGGCGGGTAGAAGGCCACCGCCGCACCGAACGTCTCCGGACCCAGATATCCGGCCACCGTCTCGACGCCCAGGTCGGCCGGCACCATCGAATCGGCGACGACGAGGTCACCGGCGGTCAGTTCGGTGCCGAACCCCCCGGCGATGCCCACGCAGAGCACCAGGTCGACCGGCACATGTGCGAGCGTCGCGGCGGTGGTGGCGGCGGCCGCCATCGGGCCGACCCCACCGACGATCACGGTGAACAAGCCGGCCGGGGTCTGCACCTGCTGGCCGGGCACCGGGCCGAGCGCGACGGTGGCCGCGGCCGGCAGGTCGGCGAGGACGGCGAGCGCCTCGACCCGGGTCGCGGTGACGAGCAGGATCCGCGCGGCCATGCGGCCGAGGCTAGCCGGGCCGCCCGGCCGGCCGGCTGCCACGTGGCCGCGACGACGGTGGCTGGCCCACCGACGGCTCCAGCGGACCGGCCGGCCGGCCGGCTACCCGGATCGCGAGCAGCAGCGGAGCGACCAGGGCGACACAGACCAGGGCGACCGCCGCCAGCCCGTTTCGGGGCAGCACGACCCCGGTCAGTCCGCCGGCCACCCAAGCCAGTTGCAACACGGTCTCGGTTCGGGCGAACGTGGACGTGCGGACCGCCTCCGCCACGTCGCGCTGCACGACCGCGTCCAGGGCGAGCTTCGAGATCGACTGCCCGGCAGAGGCGACGAGGGTTAGCGCGAGCACCGTGAGCACGCCGAAGAGCAGGGCGGTCCCGAGCGCGGCGGCAGCCGCGGCGCCGAGCGCCACCGCAGCCAACAGCTCGGGTCGGACCGCCCGGCTCCGGGCACCGAGGGCGGTGCCGAGCAGGCCCCCGGCGGCCGCGGCGGCGGCGAGCATCCCGAGTTCCAGGGTGGAGCTCAACCCGCCCAGGTGATGGCTGCGGACGAGGAAGGCGACGAAGAGCAGGAGAAAACCAGCGAGCGCCCGGAGCGCCGCCGCGCTGCGCAGCAGTCCGGCGACCGACGCCCCAACCGTGCCGAGGCCACGCAGCGCGCGGGTCGGGCGCTCCGGCAGCGGCTCCTCCCCGGCCGGGGAGTCGGCGTGCGGCGGCACCCGGAAGGCGAGAAACGTGCCGAACAGGTATAGGAGAAAGGCGAGACGCAGCGTCCACTGACCGCCGAACAGCTTGTCGACGCCGGCCGCAACCGGGGCCACCGCCGCCACGGTGACGAGACCGCCGAGCGAGATCCGCGCGTTGGCCTGCACCAGGGTCGTCGACGGCGGGGTGACGCGGGGCACGATCGCGCTACGAGACACCCCGTAGGTCTTGGACAGGACGAGCAAGCCGAAGGCCGCCGGGTAGAGCGCGAGCGGTGCGGAGGTGGCGATCGCCCGGCCGATGACGAGGGCGAGGACGGCGCGGCCGACCAGTGACGCGGCGATCGCCACGCGCCGTCCGCGGCGGAACCGGTCGAGGAGCGGACCGATCACCGGGGCGATCACCGCGAACGGCACCATCGTGATGAGCAGGTAGAGCAGCACCCGGCCGCGCGCGGTGCCGGTGGGGACGCCGAAGAACAGGGTCCCGGCCAGCGCCACGGTGACCGCGGCGTCGCCGGCGGAATGCACGGCGTGCAGTTCGAGCAAGGCGGCGAGCCCGGAGCGGTCGGCGCCGCCGCGGCGGATCCAGCGACGCAGCCAGCGGGTGCCGTCCCGCAGCCGGAGAGCAACGCGACGGACGACGGCGACGACCGCGGCGGCATGGTCGCGGAAGGCCGGCACCCCTCCAGTGTCGTCGCTCATCGACCGGGCGTCGGCAACTCGGTGAAGCCGTCACCCCGTCGGGGGCGGCAGGTCTACTGGTCCAGTTCGTTCGCCATCGCGCGCGCGACCTCGGCGACCGTGTGTGCGGTGCGCTTCTCCGGGTAGCGCCCGCGTCGCAGGTCCGGTAGCACCTTCGACTCGATCAGCTTGATCATGTCGTCGACCAGACCGTGCAGCTCCTCGGCAGGCCGCCGCGCGGCGGCGGTCAGGTTGGGCAGTGCGTCCAGGACCCGCACCGACAGCGCCTGCTCACCCCGTTTGCCCTCGGCGACACCGAACTCGACCCGCTGCCCGTTCTTCAGCGTGGCGACCCCGCTCGGCAGCGCCGACGAGTGCACGTAGACGTCGCCGCCGTCATCGCGGGAGAGGAAGCCGAACCCCTTCTCCGCGTCGTACCACTTCACCTGGCCGGTAGGCACGCCTGACCTCGTTCTTCTCGTGATCTTGCAGGAACTGTCCAGGCTAGCGGCCCACCCGCTCCGGCCCAACCGGAATCGGCTACCGGAAGCGTTCCGGCTCGTTGAGCAGCTCGTTCATCGCGCCCGAGCGGAAGCCCCGGGGATCCACCTCGACCTCGTCGTACCCCTCGACGACGCGCAGCACGTCCGGCCGGTCGAGCAGCGCCGGGACCAGCTCCGGGTCGACCTCGACCCGGGCGTGGGCGCCCAGATCGCGAACCCGAAGGTCCCGGCAGGCGATCCCGGCCTCCGCCAGCGCGGCACGCAGTGCCCGCTCGGCTCGATCGACCCGGCGGAGCCTGGTCGGGGTTATCTCGAGGCCGTACGCGATCCGGCTCGACAGGCAGGCCGCCGCCGGCTTGTCCCAGGTGACCAGCCCCCACTCCCGGCTGGTGGATCGGATCTCGGCCTTGGACAGCTCCGCGTCGAGCAGCGGGGTGCGCGCGCCACGTTCGGCTGCCGCGCGCATGCCGGGCCGGAACCCGGCAGCCGCGTCGTCGGCGTTCGTCCCGGTCACCACCGCGGCGAGGCCCAGTTGCTGCGCCAGTGGCGCCAAAACGTCGACCAGCTCCGCTTTGCAGAAATAGCAGCGGTCGCCGGCGTTGGCGCGGTAGCCGGCCCGCTGCATCTCCGCGGTCCGGGCGGTGAGGTGACGAACCCCGAGCCCGGCGGCCACTGCGGTCGCGGCGGCGAGCTCGCGCTCGGGCAGGCTCGGCGAGACGGCGGTCGCCGCGGCCACGTGGTCCGCTCCCAACGAGCGCACCGCGGCGGCGAGCAGGAAGGCCGAGTCCGCGCCTCCGGAGAACGCGACGAGCACGGACCCCAGGCTCTTCAGGGCGGAGTCCAGCGCCTCGAGCCGCGCGGAGAGGGTCACGCAACCGAGACTAGTGCGGCGCCGCTAACGTCGGGAGTCGTGACCGACCCGATGATCGAAGTGCACGGCGTCCGGAAGAGCTTTGGATCCACGACCGCGCTGGCCGGGGTCGAGCTCACCGCCGAGACTGGCCGGGTCCTCGGCCTCCTCGGCCCCAACGGCGCCGGCAAGACCACCCTCGTCCGGATCCTCGCCACCCTGCTGCGTCCGGATGCCGGGTGGGCCCGGGTCGGCGGCTTCGACACGGTGAAGGACGCCGCCGCGCTGCGCTCGGTGATCGGTCTGGCCGGTCAGTACGCAGCGGTCGACGAGACGCTCACCGGCCGCGAGAACCTCGAGCTGGTGGGCCGGCTCTACCACCTGAGCCGAGCGGAGCTGCGGGAGCGGGCGGCCGCGGTGCTCGACCGGTTCTCGCTCACGGATGCGGCCGACCGGCAGGTTAAGACCTACTCCGGCGGCATGCGCCGCCGGCTCGACCTCGGCGCCAGCCTCGTCGGCCGACCTCCGGTGCTCATTCTCGACGAGCCGACCAGCGGGCTCGACCCGCGCTCCCGCGTGGAGCTTTGGCAGTTCATCGAGGACCTCGTCGCCGACGGCACCACCCTGCTGCTCACCACCCAGTACCTCGAGGAAGCGGACCGGCTGGCCCACCGGATCGTGGTCATCGACACCGGACGGGTCGTGGCCGAGGGGACGTCGGACGAGCTCAAGGACCAGCTCGGCGGGGATGTGCTCGAGGCCCGGGTGAGCGATCCGGTCCGAATCGACGACGCCGCGGCCCAACTCGCCGCGCTCGACGGGGGCACACCCCAGATCGACCGGGACCAACAGCGGGTCACCATCCCCGCGAAGGTCGGAGCCCGGAGCCTGGTCGATGCCGCCCGGCGGCTCGACGACGCCGGGATCGAACTCGACGATCTCGCCCTGCGCCGGCCGTCGCTCGATGACGTGTTCCTCGCGCTGACCGGGCACGCCGCTACCACCGGGGACGCCGAGGCGGCCCCGCCCGACCACTCGCGGCGGCCCCGGAGCCGGGCATGAGCGCCGGGCCGCGGATGACCCCGAGGCTCGCGGCCGGCGACACCTTCGCGGTCGCCCGGCGCAACCTCCGGCACCTGATCCGCACCCCACAACTGCTGGTTTTCGCCAGCATCCAGCCGGTGATGTTCGTCCTGCTGTTCCGGTATGTCTTCGGCGGAGCGATCCACCCCAGGGGCGGCATCCCCTACGTCGACTACCTGATGCCGGGGATCTTCGTGCAGACCACCCTGTTCGGCGGGGCGGCGACCGCGGTCGGGTTGGCCGAGGACCTGCGTGGCGGCATGATCGACCGGTTCCGGTCCCTGCCGATGGCCCGTTCCGCGGTGCTGGCGGGACGCACCCTGGCCGACCTGACCCGTAACGTCGTGGTCCTCGCCCTGATGCTCGCCGTGGGGATGGCCGTGGGATTCCGCTTCCAGGCCGGCCCGCTGGCCGCGGCCGGCGGCTTGCTCCTGGTGCTGGGCTTCGGCTACGTGTTCTCGTGGGTTTTCGCCGCCATAGCGCTCTACGTCAAAGACCCCGAGACCGCTCAGGTCGCCGGGTTCCTGCCGCTGTTCCCGTTCATCTTCGCCAGCTCGGCCTTCGTCGACGTACACACGATGCCGGGCTGGCTCCAGGCGTTCGCCGACGTGCAACCGGTGAGCGTCACGATGAACGCGGTTCGCGATCTGCTGCTCGGTCGACCGGCGTACCACGACGTCTGGCAGGCCATCGCCTGGGCGCTGGGCATCCTCGTCGTCGGCGCTGCGATCGCGATCCGCAAGTACCGGCGCAGCTGACCCGGCGCGCGCAACGGCCCCGGCGCATTCGCGCGCCGGGGCCGTTTCGTTGCGGACTTAGAAGTCCATGTCTCCCATGCCGCCGCCCCCGCCGCCGGGCATGGCCGGAGCCTGCTTCTCCGGCTTGTCGGCGATGACGGCCTCGGTGGTGAGGAACAGCGCGGCGATCGACGCGGCATTCTGCAGCGCCGAGCGGGTGACCTTGGCCGGATCGATGATCCCGGCCTTGATCATGTCGACGTACTCGCCGCTGTCGGCGTCCAGCCCGAAGCCGGACTTGAGGTTGCGAACCTTCTCCACGACGACCCCGCCTTCGAGGCCGGCGTTGAAGGCGATCTGCTTGAGCGGAGCCTCCAGGGCGATCTTGACGATGTTCGCGCCGGTGAACTCGTCGCCCTCGAGGTCGATCTTCTCGAACGCGGTCGTCGACGCCTGGAGCAGCGCGACCCCGCCGCCGGCGACGATGCCTTCCTCGACCGCGGCCTTCGCGTTCGAGACGGCGTCCTCGATCCGGTGCTTCTTCTCCTTGAGCTCCACCTCGGTGGCCGCGCCGACCTTGATCACCGCGACTCCGCCGGCGAGCTTCGCCAGCCGCTCCTGAAGCTTCTCGCGGTCGTAGTCCGAGTCGCTCTTCTCGATCTCGGCGCGGATCTGGTTGACCCGGCCGGAAATCTGCTCCGAGTCGCCAGCGCCCTCGACGAGCGTCGTCTCGTCCTTGGTAACCACGATCTTGCGAGCCCGGCCGAGCAGGTCGAGCGTGGTGTTCTCGAGCTTGAGCCCGACTTCCTCGCTGATGACCTGGGCCCCGGTGAGGATCGCGATGTCCTGGAGCATCGCCTTGCGGCGGTCGCCGAAGCCGGGGGCCTTGACGGCGACCGACTTGAACGTGCCCCGGATCTTGTTCACGACCAGGGTGGCCAGCGCCTCGCCCTCGACGTCCTCGGCGAGGATCGCGAGCGGCTTGCCGGACTGCATGACCTTCTCGAGCAGCGGCAGGAGATCCTTCACCGCGGCGATCTTGCTGTTGACGATGAGCAGGTAGGGGTCCTCGAGGACCGTCTCCATGCGCTCGGGGTCGGTGACGAAGTACGGCGAGATGTAGCCCTTGTCGAAGCGCATGCCCTCGGTGAGCTCGAGCTCGAGACCGAAGGTGTTGCTCTCCTCGACGGTGATTACGCCTTCCTTGCCGACCTTGTCCATCGCCTCGGCGATCATCTGCCCGATCGCCGGGTCGCCCGCGGAGATCGAGGCGGTCGAGGCGATCTGCTCCTTGGTTTCGACGTCCTTGGCTGCCTTGGACAGCTCCTCGGAGACCCGCTCCACGGCGTACTCGATGCCGCGCTTCAGGCTCATCGGATTGGCGCCCGCCGCGACGTTGCGCAGCCCCTCGCGGACGAGGGCCTGGGCCAGGATCGTGGCCGTCGTCGTGCCGTCGCCGGCGACGTCGTTGGTCTTCTTCGCCACTTCCTTGACCAGCTCGGCCCCGATCTTCTCCCAGGGGTCCTCGAGCTCGATCTCCTTGGCGATGCTGACACCGTCGTTGGTGATCGTCGGTGCGCCCCACTTCTTTTCGAGCACGACGTTTCGGCCCTTCGGGCCGAGGGTCACCTTCACGGCATCCGCGAGGGTGTTCATGCCGCGCTCGAGGCCGCGCCGGGCCTCCTCGTTGAACGCGATCATCTTGGACATACGGTGAGTCCTCCCGCTGACGGAAAACTTCGGACCGGACGCGGCGCCCGCGACGGAATGACCGCCCGGCTGAGTCCCCCCAGCCGCGCGGCCCGCCGGGCCGGTCTGTCACTCGACGGGTGTGAGTGCTAACCCAATTATTAGCACTCGACCAAGCAGAGTGCAAGCGGTCGGATCAACCGCCGGCGACCGCCGGGATGATCGACACGAGGGTCCCGTCCGGCACCGGCGTGGCCAGCCCGGCGGCGAAACGGACGTCCTCGTCACCCACGTAGACGTTCACGAAACGCCGCAACCGTCCTTCCCCGTCGAGCACCCGATCGGCGATCCCGGGGTGGGCCGCGTCGACGACGGTGAGCAGGTCGGCGAGGGTGGCTCCGGGCGCCGGCTCGACCGCCACCTCGGCGGCCCCGCCGGTCAGCCCGCGCAGGATCGTCGGAACCCGCAGGGTCACGGTCATGACAGCCCGGCGGCCCGGAACGCGTCGAGGCTGGCCGGGATCGTCGCGGTCGGCCCGACCACACCGCTCACCGCGTCGATCGTCTTCAACCCGTCCCCGGTATTCAGCAGCACGGTCTCCGCGTCCGGGTCGACCCGCCCGTCCGCGAGCAGCTTGCGCAGCGTGGCCACGGTCACGCCACCGGCGGTCTCGCCGAACACCCCTTCGGTGCGGGCGAGCAGCCGGATGCCCTCGACGATCTCCTCGTCGCCGACGTCGTCGATCGCCCCGCCGGTCCGTCGCACCACGTCGAGCGCGTACGGCCCGTCGGCGGGGTTGCCGATCGCCAGCGACTTCGCGATGCCCGACGGCCGGACCGGCGTCACCACGTCGCGACCAGCCTTGTGCGCGGTCGCCACCGGGGCGCATCCGCTGGCCTGCGCGCCGAATACCCGGTAGGGCGTCGGCTCGACGAGCCCGTAGCCGCCCAGCTCGGCGAACGCCTTGTCCACCTTGGTGAGCAGCGATCCGGACGCGATCGGCACGACCACCTGTTCCGGCAGTCGCCAACCGAGTTGCTCGGCGATCTCGTAGCCGACGGTCTTGGAGCCCTCGGCGTAGAAGGGTCGGACGTTGACGTTGACGAACGCCCACGGCTGCTCGCCGGACAGTTCCGCGCAGAGCCGGTTCACGTCGTCGTACGAACCGTCGACCGCCACCAGGGTGCCGCCGTACACGGCGGTGGTGACGACCTTCCCCGGCTCGAGGTCCGACGGGATGAGCACCACCGACCGCATCCCGGACCGCGCGGCCGCCGCGGCGACCGCGTTCGCCAGGTTCCCCGTCGACGCGCAGGCGAGCACCTCGAAGCCCAGGGCCCGCGCCGCACTCGCGGCGACGGCGACCACCCGGTCCTTGAAGGAGTGGGTCGGATTGGCGCTGTCGTCCTTCACCCACAGGGTGCGCATGCCGAGCGCCCGGGCCAGGTTGTCCGCGCGGATCAGCCGGGTGCAGCCGACCCCGAGGTCGACCCGAGTGGACGGGTCAGAACCGGCCGGCAGCAGCGCCGCGTAGCGCCACATAGTCTGCGGCCCGGCCTCGATGTCGGACCGGGTGAGCCGGCGCAGGGTGTCGGTGTCGTAGGCAATGTCCAGCGGCCCGAAGCAGAAGCTGCAGACGTGCGTGGGACCGATCTCGTAGCTGGCGCCGCATTCGCGGCAGGCCAGGCCGACTGCGGAACCGAATCCGGTCGGGCGGGCGACGACGGAGGTCATGGAGCGAGGCCTTTCTCCTCATCTTTCCCGCCGCGGGTCGCGGTCGGGACGGATGTGGCACCTGCCTTCGGTGCGGCCTCGCGGATAGCGCGAGCTGCACCGAGGTGGTTGCCGGGGCTTCACCGGGCCGTGTCCCTCTGCCCCTCGTGATGAGCGGTATTCAGTTGTTCTCGCGGGATGTGCCAGTGTTGCACACGTGCGCGCCGACGCCCGCCGCTGGTTCGAGCGCCGCACTTCGCGGGCCGCGGACTGGCCACTGCCCCGGCTACTCGCCGCGAAGGGCGACAGTCGCGTGGCCGTCGTCCTCCCCGCGTTGAACGAGGCCGCGACGGTCGGCCGGATCATCACGCGGATCCGACGGGACCTTTTTCCCCTTAACGAGGGCCCCGCCTCCCGACCGGGACTGCTCGACGAGATCGTGGTCATGGACTCGGGAAGCACCGACCGCACGGCCGAGGTGGCAACCGACGCCGGCGCCCGGGTGGTGCATCGCGGCGACGTGCTGCCCGGGTACCCGCCTCGGGCCGGCAAGGGTGAGGTGCTGTGGCGGTCGCTGGCGGCGACGAGCAGCGACGTCATCGTGTTCATCGACAGCGATCTCACCGATTTCCATTCGGCGTTCGTCACCGGCCTGCTCGGGCCGCTGCTCACCGATCCGTCCGTGTCGTTCGTCAAGGCGACCTACGACCGGCCGGTGACCGGATCCGACGCCCCGGCCGGTGGTGGCCGGGTGACCGAGCTGGTCGCGCGGCCGCTGCTGAACGTGCACTGGCCGGAGCTCGCCGGCTTCGTGCAGCCGCTCGGCGGGGAGTACGCCGCCCGGCGCAGCCTGCTGGAGCGGCTGCCGTTCCCCTGCGGGTACGGCGTCGAGTTCGGCCTGCTCGTCGACACCCTGCGCCTCGTCGGCCTCGACGCGATGGCCCAGGTCGACCTCACCCGGCGCAAGCACCGCAACCAGGACAACGACAAGCTGGGCCGGATGGCGACCGAGATCTGGCTGGTGGCGCTGGCCCGGCTGGAGTCCGAACGCAAGGTCGACGTGCTCCGCCGGCCGGCGACGGCGATGACCCAGTTCGAGCGGTCCGGCGCCGGCTACCGGCTCATCGACACCGACATCGAGGGTCGGGAGCGACCGCCGATCGTGTCGGTCGCGGGGTACGCGGCCTCATGACCGGACCGGCGACCCGGGTGGTGTACACCGACCTCGACGGCACGATGGTCGGCCCCGGCGGGTGCTTCTTCCGGGACCTGGACCGCGGGCTCACCCTCGAGCCGGCCCGGGCCCTGGTCGAGGCGCTCGACGCCGGGATCCAGATCGTCCTGGTGTCCGGTCGGACCCGGGAGCAACTCATCGAGGCTGCCCGGATCTTCGGTGCCGACGGCTACATCGGGGAGCTCGGCTCGGTGCTCGGCTGGGACCGCGGCCGGCACAGCGAGCTGCTGCGCGGCGCGATGCCGGCCGACCTCGACGGGCCGCCGGCCGCGGCGATCACCGCGGCCGGCGTCACCGACCGCCTGCTCGAACGCCACCCCGGCCGGCTGGAGTACCACGCCCCGTGGCACCTCGCGCACGAGTGCGACGTCATGCTGCGCGGCCTGATCGACGTCGCCGCCGCCGAGGCGTGGCTCGCCGAGATCGGCTTCGGCTGGCTGCGGCTGCGGGACAACGGCGTCCTGCCGAGCTCCCGCAGCCATGGCCTGGTACCGGAGGCCCGGCCGCCGCACGTCTACCACCTGATGCCGGACGGCCTGTCGAAGGGCCTGGCGGTGGCGCGGGACCTGGCCCGGCGCGGCTACCTTCCGCAGGACGCGATCGCGATCGGCGACTCGGCGAGCGACCTGACGATGGCGCCGTACGTCCGGCAGCTCCACCTGGTCGCCAACGGCCACCGCCAGCCGCACATGGCCGCGCTGATCCGCGGGCTGCCCAACGTGACGTTGGCCAACGCCGCGGTGGGGCTGGGCTGGGCGGCGGCGGTCCGCGCCGCCGTGACCGGGCCCGGCTAGCATCCCGGCGTGCCCGCAGCCCTGGTCGTCGCGTCCAATCGCGGGCCCGTGGCGTACAGCCTCGGTGACGACGGGGTGGTGCACGCCCGCCGCGGTGGCGGCGGCCTGGTCTCCGCGGTGGGCAGCCTGGCCGCGGACGCCGGCACGGTGTGGGTCTGCGCGGCGCTGGGTCCGGGCGACCGGCAGGCGGCTCGGACCGCCCCGCAGGGGCGGCTCGACACCGCCGACACCGGCGGGTTGGCCGTACGGATGCTCGACATCGAGGAGACGACGTTCCACCGCGCCTACAACGCGATCGCCAACTCGACGCTGTGGTTCGTCCATCACCTGCTCTACGACACGCCGCGCCGGCCGGCCTTCGACGCGCTGTTCGCCCGGGAGTGGCAGGCCTACGTCGACTACAACTCCGCCTTCGCCGACGCCCTCGCCGCCGAAGCCGCGCCCGGTGCCCGGGTGCTCATCCAGGACTACCACCTGAGCCTCGCCCCCCGGCTGCTCCGGGAACGGCGAGCAGACCTGGCGATCGCGCATTTCTCGCACACCCCGTGGGCGCCGCCGGAGTACTACGAGCTGCTGCCCGACGAGGTCGGGGCGAGCGTGCTCCTCGGGATCCTCGGCGCCGACCACGCCGGCTTCCTCGGCCGGCGCTGGGCCGATGCCTTTCTCGCCTGTGCGGCCCGGCTGCCGGGGGTCAGCGTCGACGGGGACTCCGTGGTCTGCGCCGGGCACCGGACGCGGATCGGGGTGCACGCCCTCGGCGTCGACGGGCCGGCCCTGCTGGCCCGGGCCGCCGCCCCGGACGCGGCCGCCCGGCGGGACGCCCTGCTGGCCCGGACGGCCGGTCGGCAGATCCTGTTGCGGATCGACCGGACCGAGCTGTCGAAGAACATCGTCCGCGGTCTCGCCGCGTACCGGGAGCTGCTCCGCCTCCATCCGGAGTGGCTCGGCCGGGTCGTCCACCTCGTGTACGCATATCCCAGCCGGCACGATCTGCCGGAGTACCGGGAGTACACCGCCGACGTGCAGCGGCTGGCGCAGCGGATCGAGGACGAGTTCGCCCGGCCGGACTGGACGCCGCTCGTGCTCGAGGTGAGCGACGACTACCCCCGGTCGCTGGCCGCCTACCGGATCGCCGACGTGCTGGTCGTCAACCCGATCCGGGACGGGATGAACCTCGTCGCGAAGGAAGGCCCGGTGCTCTCCGACCACGGGGTCGCGCTGGTGCTGTCCCGCGCGGCGGGTGCCGCCGAGGAGCTGGCGGACGACGCCCTGCTGGTCAACCCGTTCGACGTCTCGGCCACCGCCGCGGCGATGGACGCGGCGCTGCGGATGTCGGCCGCGGATCGCAGCGAGCGGACCGGCCGGCTCGCCGCCGCCGCCACCGCGATGCCGCCGGCGGCCTGGCTGGCCGCGCAGATCAAGGCGCTGGACGACCGCGGATCTGCCTAGCGAGCGCCCGGAGCAACTCGACCATGCCGTCGGGTCCGGCCACGACCACGTCGGCGGCGGCGGCCAACTCTGCCGGGGTGTCCCGGTCGGCGACGGCGACGGTGAGCCCCGGCACGCCGGCGGCGCGCAGCTCGGCGACCGCCGCGAACGCCGGCAGGTCGCCGGCGTCGTCCCCGGCTACCAGCACTGCCGTCGGCGTCCGCTCCGCGGCGAGCCGCCGGATCACGGTGCCCTTGTCGACGCCGGGCGGGCGCAGTTCGAGGACGAGCCGGCCGGCAACCAGCTCGAGCCCGGTCTCGGCGCCGAGGACCGCCAGCCGGTCGTGCAGGGCGGCGAGCGCCGCCACCGGGTCCACCGCCGGGCGGGCGTGCACCGCCAGGGCCTGTCCCTTGTCCTCGACATGCACGCCGCGCGCCGCGTCGGCCAGCAGCGCGGGCAGCCGGGCCCGGGCCCGGTCCAGCCCGGCCGGCGGGGGCGGCGCCTCGAGTCGGCCGCCGCGGAGGACCTCGAGCCCGTAGTTGCCGGCGACGACCAGCCCGGGCACCCGGTCCAGCCCGGCGAGCGCAACCACGGTCCGGGCTTCCCGGCCGGTGACGATCGCCAGCCGGCCGACCAGGGTGGCCAGGTCGGCGAGCGCGTCGACGGCGCCGGGGGCCGGGCGGGCGTCGTTAGGGACATCGACGATGCCGGCGAGGGTCCCGTCGAAATCAGTCGCCACGAGTGCGCCGCCCGGTGCGTCGAGGATGGCGGCCAAGCCGGCCCGCCCCGCGACGGTCGTGGGGGTCGGGAGGGCCACCGGCTCAGGCGCCGGCGTAGTAGCGGGTGAGGATTACGGTGAGGGCTCCGGTCAGCCCGGCGAAGCGGGGCAGCCGGCGGGTGATCCGCGGGAAGGCAGCCTGAAGCGCCGCCGCGGCGGCCTCCTCGCCGGGCGCGTAGTAGACGGTGGTTTGCGGGATGCGGCCGGTGAAGTTGCCGATTCGCTGGATCGGCCAGCCGGCGGCCGCGAACTCGGCGGCCGAGTGGCGGGCCAGGCCGGTGATCCGCGAGTTGTTGAGCACGGTGAGCGCCGGGCGGACCGCGGTGGGCTCGGTTCGGACCGCCGGTGCGGCGCCGGTCCGGGCGGTCGGGGTCGGGGTCGGGGTCGGTGTAGGCGGCGCTGTCGGCGGCGCTGTCGGCGGCGGCCCGAGGGTGGTCATCGGCGGCGATCCGACGACCGCGCTGTCGATGCCACCGGCCGGTTGGCCGCGCACGAGGACCAGACCGACGATCAGCGCCGCCACCGCGGCGACGGCGACCGCGGGCGCGAGCAGCGCCCGGGCGATGTCGGCGAGCCGCGCGCGACCGCGCCTTCGGTGCGCGCCGCCGGTGCGGCCGGTCAGCCCTCGAGCCCGAGCCGGCGGGCCGATCGGGCCCGCTGCCGGGCGGCCCGCAGCCGGCGGAGCCGCTTGACGAGCATCGGGTCGGCGGCGAGCGAATCCGGGCGGTCGATCAGCCCGTTGAGCACCTGGTAGTACCGGGTCGCCGACATGTCGAACAGGTCGCGGATCGCCTGTTCCTTGGCCCCGGCGTACTTCCACCACTGCCGCTCGAAGCCCAGGATCTCGCGCTCCCGCTCGGTGAGCTCAGCCGGCCGCTCGGTCACGCTCGACATCGCGTTCGCGGCGTCCATCGGCCCTCCGTTCATCGCGAGGCAGTCCTTCGCGAACCACTCCACCGCCAGGCGGTCCATCGCGAGACTCCACCGCCAGGCGGCACATCTGGCAAACGACAACGTTGTCATTCAAGCATGCTGCCCGGACGATTTCCGGGTCGGCACGCCGCGCTCAGACGATCGGCCGGCTCCACAGCCGGATCCCACCGAGCACCCCTGCTGAGTTGTCCACGATCGTGGCACTCGGCCCGAGGTCGATCGTGACCCGGCGGGAGTTCCCGCCCCCGATGTAGAGGTGGTCGTAGAAGAACAGCGCGTAGAGCTGGCTGATCGCGAGGCCGACCCGGCTGTTCCACTTCCGGTTGCCGATCTTCGCCCGGGCGGCATCACCCAGCTGCTCGTTATAGGTCTCGTTCTTGCGGAACGGGTGGTGCGCCAGTTCGAGGTGCGGGGCCAGCGCGCCCTGGTAGTAGACGGCGGTGCCGAGCCCGGTGCCGAGGGTGATGACCAGCTCGAGGCCGTCCCCCTTCACCACCGCGGCGCCCTGGAGGTCGGCGTCGTTGGCGACCCGCACCGGTCGGCCGAGGGCTGCCTCCAGGCCGCCGGCCAGATCGAAGTTCTCCCAGGCCGAGGTGAGCTCCTTCGAGATCTTCGTGCCGGGGCCGTGCAGGGTGACGAAGTGCGGCGCGGACCGAACCCGCCCGGCCCGGACGACCCCCGGGAACCCGGCCGAGATCCGGTCGAAGCCGGGCAGCTGGGCGCCCAGGCCGGCGAGGTCGGTGAGCAGCTTGTCCGGCGGGCACGGGTAGGTCGTGTCGACCCGGACCCGTTCGCCGAGTGGCCGCCCCCGCCAGTCGAGGAGGGCCGCCTTGAGCCCGGTCCCGCCGATATCGATCGCCAGCGTCTTCGGCTGCAACGCCGCCCGGCTCGCCCGCGGGGGGCGGGTCGCCGCGGGGGTGCCTCGCAGCTTGGTGGTCGCGGGGCCGCCGGCAGGGGCCGCGGCCGGTCGGTCAGTCGGTTTTCTCGGCGTGGCCACCGAACTCCTTCCGCATGGCGGAGAGGACGCGGTTCGCGTAGTCGGCCTCGCCGCGGGAGCTGAAACGGTCATACAGCGCAGCCGTGAGGACGTGGGCCGGGACGCCCTCGTCGACGGCGGCCAGCACGGTCCAGCGACCCTCGCCGGAATCGGAGACCCGGCCGTGGAAGCCGGCCAGCTCGGGGTCCGCCTTCAGGGCGGCCGCCGTGAGGTCGAGGAGCCAGGAGGCGATCACGCTGCCCCGCCGCCACACCTCCGACACCGCCGGGAGGTCGATGTCGTACCGGTAGTACTGCGGGTCGCGCAGCGGGGTGGTCTCCGCATCCTGCTCGGACCCGGACTGGGCGCCCACGTTGGCCTTCTCCAGGATCCCGAGCCCCTCGGCGTATGCGGCCATCACCCCGTACTCGATGCCGTTGTGCACCATCTTGACGAAGTGGCCGGCACCGTTCGGCCCGCAGTGCAGATACCCCTGCTCGGCAGTGTCCGGGCTCCCGGTCCGGCCGGGCGTGCGCTCGATGGTGCCGAGCCCGGGGGCGATCGTGGCGAAGATCGGGTCGAGCCGTTCGACGACATCGGTCTCCCCGCCGATCATCAGGCAGAACCCGCGCTCCAGCCCGAACACACCGCCGCTGGTCCCGACGTCGACGTAGTGCAGCCCCTTCGCGGACAGCTCCTTCGCCCGTTCGATGTCGTCGCGGTAGTAGCTGTTGCCGCCGTCGATCACGATGTCCCCGGCCTCCAGGAGCCCGGCCAACCGGCTCACCGTTTCGCCGGTGAGCGCTGCCGGCACCATCACCCAGACGGCCCGCGGAACGGTCAACGCGGCGGCGAACTCCTCGAGGGTCCGGGCCCCGGTGGCGCCCTCCGACTCCAGCGACTTGATCGCATCCTCGTTGACGTCGAAGACGACGCACTCGTGACCGTCACGCATCAGCCGCCGGACCAGGTTGGCCCCCATCCGGCCCAGACCTACCATCCCGAGTTGCATGTCGGCACCGTCCTCTCCGAAGGAGGCTCAGCCTGTCACGTATCGGCTCCGCTCACGCCTGAATGTCGACAACCACCTTGACATCGTCGGGCTGGCGGACCAGCGCGGTCGGCCACTGCTCCATCGGCACCCGCCGGGTCACCAGGCGCCCCAGCCACTCCCGGTCGGCCTTGGCCAGCGCGGCGGCCGCCTGCTGGTAGTTCGCCAAGCCGGCGTTGACCGAGCCGAAGACGACCTCGTTGGACAGGACCATCTCCTTGTTGACCGCGTCGCCGGCGACCCCGACCTCCCGGGTGCCGGAGGAGATGCCGGTGAGGCAGACGATGGCGTTCGGCGCGGTGCGGCCGAGCACGTCGAAGACCAGCGGGCCGAGTCCGGTGCACTCGATGACGACGTCCGGTGGTCCGGACAGCTGGTCGAGCGAGGTGATGTAGTGACCGCCGAGGGCGGCGACCAGCTCCGGCTTCAGCCCCTCGGTCACCCGGTCGAGGACGTCGACCTCGAGTCCGCGCTGCACCGCGAGCAACGCGGCGAGCAGCCCGATCGGGCCGGCCCCGGTTACCAGGGCCCGGCCGGCGTCCCAACAGGCCCGGGCGCCGATCCGCTCGACCTGGTCCCAGGCCTTCGCGACCACCGAGGTGGGCTCGAGCAGGACCCCGACGTCACCGAGGGCGGGATCGAGCCGGATCGCGAACTTCGGCGCCACCCGCCAGCGCTGCGAGCCGTAGCCGTCCCGACCCTTGATCCCGCGCTCGGTGAACTCCCCGTTGCGGCAGAAGTCCCACTGGTCCTTGGCGCAGCACGGGCAGGGCTGCGGGTCGGGACGGCGCACCACCCCGGCCACCAGGTCGCCGACGGCTAGCTCGCCGCCGGCGGGGGCCTCGAGGACCCGGCCCAGCGACTCGTGGAAGAGGACCAGACGGTCGCGGCCGGCCGGCGGCTGCCCGTAACCGAACTGCGAGATCTCGATGTCGGTGCCGCAGATCCCGACGAACAGGCCCTCGACGAGGACTTCGCCGTCGGCCGGGTCCGGTTCGGCAACCTCGTCGACCCGTGCGGATTCGAGCTGGCCTGGGATCACCGTGCATGCCTTCATGCGGGCTCCTCTCGAGGTGCGCGGTCGAAACTATCCCCCTTGGGGGGACGGCGGCGGCGGGGCTGGCCTCTCAGGGGTAGAGCCCCCGGGTGCGGTGCGCCTCGGCGACCCGACCCACCCCGATCACCTGGGCGGCGATCCGGCGGGAGATCCCGCGGTCGTCCGCCAGCTCGGCGACCTCCGCGTAGGCGCTTTCCATCAGCCGGCGCAGCCGGTCGTTGACCTCGTCCTCGCTCCAGAAGTACGCCTGGAGGTCCTGCACCCACTCGAAGTAGGACACCGCGACGCCGCCGGAGTTCGCCAGGATGTCGGGTACCACCAACGTGCCCTTCGCCTCGAGGATCGCGTCGGCGTCCGGCGTCGTCGGCCCGTTGGCCCCCTCGACGACGAAACGCGCCCTGACCCGGTCGGCGTTGCCTTCGTGGATCACGCCCTCCAGCGCGGCCGGCACGAGGACGTCGACGTCGAGCTCGATCAGCTCCTCGTTGGTTATGACGTCGGTTCCCGGATATCCGACGACCGACTCGGCGCCGGCCCGGATGTGCCGCAACATCGCGGCCGGGTTGAGGCCCATCCCGTTGTAGGCGCCGCCCTTGACGTCGCTGACCGCGACCACCTGGCAGCCCGCGTCGTGGAGGAACTGCGCGGCGAGTCCGCCGACCTTGCCGAAGCCCTGGACCGCCACCTTGACCTCCCGCGGGTCGATCCCGGCCTCGCGCAGGGCGCAGAAGGCGGTGAACAGAACCCCGCGCGACGTGGCGCCGCCGCGGCCCTGCGAGCCGCCGAGGGAGACCGGCTTGCCGGTCACCACCCCGGTGACCGTGTGCCCGGTGTTCACCGAGTAGGTGTCCATGAACCAGGCCATCGTCTGCTCGTCGGTGCCGACGTCCGGGGCCGGGATGTCCCGCTCCGGGCCGATGATCGGCTGGATCTCGCTGGCGTAGCGCCGGGTGATCCGCTCGAGCTCCCCCGGCGAGTAGAGCCGCGGATCGATCGCCACCCCGCCTTTCGCCCCGCCGAACGGCAGGCCGATCAGCGAGCACTTCCAGGTCATCCACATCGCGAGCGCCTTGACCTCGTCGAGGTCGGTCGAGGGGTGGTAGCGGATGCCGCCCTTCGCCGGGCCGCGGGACAGGTTGTGCTGAACCCGGTAGCCCTGGAGCACCTCGATGTGCCCGTCGTCCCGGCGGACCGGGATGCTCACCGTCAGGGCCCGGCGGGGGGTGGCGAGCAACTCGTGCTGGCCGTCGCTGAGGCCGAGTTCGCGGGACGCGGCGGCGAGTTGGATGAGGGCCGAATCCCAGGCCGACTGCGGCACCGCGGGCCTCCCTCTGCGCGGTCGCCGGTGACTGCGCCGGCCGGATCATCCCACGATCGGTCTGCTGCGACCCGGCGACGGGTCAGTCCGGAAGACCGCCGATCGCGGCCCGCGCCGCCTCGGCCAGGCCGGTGATGGCGGCCGGCATCTGGGTGGCGATGCTGCCGGCCTGACCCATGTCGCCGGACGCGTACCTGATGTAGACGCCTTGCAGGATGCAGGCGAGCTTCCAGTACCCGAAAGCCATGTAGTAGGGGATGGCGGAGACGTCGCGGCCGGTGATCCGGGCGTACCGCTCGATCAGATCGGCTCGGCTCGGGAAGCCGGCGGCGAGCGTGGGTTGGCCGAGGCTGCCGCCTGCCTCGTCGCCCGGCTCGGACCAGTAGACCATCATGATCCCGAGATCGGCGAGGACGTCGCCGAGGGTGCACAGCTCCCAGTCGAGAACCGCTCGAATTGCGCCGTCGGGGCCGACGATGCAGTTGTCCACCCGGTAGTCGC
Source organism: Mycobacteriales bacterium (assembly GCA_035533475.1). NCBI lineage: Bacteria > Bacillati > Actinomycetota > Actinomycetes > Mycobacteriales > Mycobacteriales bacterium. The sequence goes on from DATLTS010000014.1 coordinate 75,592, forward strand.
CGTGCACGATCCCGCTGGTCTGCTGGGCCGGGACCCGCGCGGACAGCGTGGTGTACACCTCGTCGATCGCCGGCAGCTCGCGATCCTTGGACCGCTGCCATTGGCCGTACCACCGGTCGAGTTGGCGACTGATGTAGCCCTCGCGCCGACCGAGATCGCCGAGTCCCACCGATTCGGGGTCGATCGCGTGCAGCGCGGCCAGCACCTCGATGAGCTGTTCTCCCGCCACGGCCCGCTCGGCCTCGCCGATCATCGATTGGGCGGCGGCCGTGTCACGCAGCACGAAACCGTCGACGAAGTCCATGACGAAGAACGGGGCCCCGTTCACGGCCAGGTCCGGGCAGATCCCGACGGTGGGGGGCACCGGAACCCGGCTGCCGGCCAGCGCGGAAATGATCCGGTGCTCCCGCCCCATGTCGTGCGCGGTCGGTAGCACGTGGCCCAACGGGGGGCGGCGGATCACCCACTGTCGCCCGGTGTGGTCACGGGCCAGGTAGGTGAGGTTCGAATGCCCGCCGGCGATCAGCTGGTAGTCCACGGGCGGGACCAGGCCGGGCAGCCGCTCGGCGAGCCACGCCGTGACCCTGGCGCCGTCGATCCCAGGGGACTCGGTCATGGCAGCAGTCTGCCGCACCCCTGGCGGGCCTCGGCCGGGGCCCGAAACTCGCGAGTGTGCAATTTCCGACATCCGACCACGCTCAGCGCCCCCCGAAAGCTGTCGGAAATTGCACACTCGCGGGCCGCACCGGGCTGCGGCCCCTGGGACGATGGCGGGACCGTGGACGTCGACTCGCTACTCGCCCCGGCCGCGGGGGCACTGCTCGCCGAGGTCATGCAGGTCCCCGACACCCCGGCCGCGCAGCTCGCGGCCGGCACCAGGTTGCGGCGTCGTTTCCCGGCCGGGCTCGTCGCAGCCGCCTTCGCCCAGGCCGGGCTGCGCCGGCGGGCGGCGACCAAGTTCGACCGCTGGGAGCGGATGTGGTTCACCGCCGACGGACTCGAGCAGGCCAGCGCGGAGCCACTCGCCCGGCACCGGGCCCGGCGCTTCGACGGCGCCGACCGGGTGGTCGACCTGTGTTCGGGGATCGGCGGGGACCTGCTGGCCCTCGCCGAGGGCCGAGCCGCGCTCGCGGTCGACCGTGATCCGCAGGTCCTCCGCCTCGCCGTGCGCAACGCCGAGGTCTACGAGGTGGCCGGCGCCATCAGCACGGCGGTGGCAGACGTCGGGGACGTTGCTCTCGACGGGGCGGTCTTCGTGGATCCGGCCCGGCGCCGGGCCGGGCGCCGGCTGCCCGCCGGCACCAGCGAGCCCAGCCTCGGCTGGTGCCTGGAGTTGGCCACCCGGGTCCCCCACGTGACGATCAAGGCGGCACCGGGGCTCCCCCGCGACCGGGTGCCCGCTGGCTGGGAGCTGGAGTTCGTCGCGCTGGGCACCGCACTCAAGGAGGCGGTGCTGTGGTCCCCCGCCTGGTCCGGCAGCCGGCGCCGGGCCAGCGTGCTGCCGGCGACCGCCGCCGGTCGGCGGCTCGCGCCGCCGGCCGCAGAGCTCACCGGAGACGGGTCCGAGACGGTCCCGGTGGGTGATCCGGGCGCCTACCTGCTCGACCCGAACCCGGCGGTGACCCGGGCCGGACTGGTCGGAGCGCTCGGGGCACGTCTCGGCGCCCGGCAGATCGACCCGGAGATCGCCTTCCTGTGCACGGACGCCCCGGTCCGCACGCCGTTCGCGCGGTTGCTGCGGATCGACGACAGCCGGCCCTGGCACCTCGCCGACCTCACCCGGGAGATCCGACGCCGCGAGATCGGGGGGCTGGATCTGCGTCGGCGGGGGCTCGCCGGGGACGTCGAAGACCTGCGGCGCCGGCTCCGCCCGCGCGGGCCGCACCGGGCGACCCTCGTCATGACCCGAAGAGGCGACCGCCCCTGGGCGCTGCTCTGCTCGGAACCGGACCCGGACCCGCACCCGCACCCGGACCCGCACCCGAACCCGGACCCGCACCCGGACCCGCACCCGGACCCGCATCCGGAGTGAGGATCCCCAGCCGAGCTAGCCCCGCACCGAGCCCGGCCTCCCAGGCCGCCCGGGTCCGCGGCTCCGGCGGCGCCACCCGGGAGGCGCGGTCGAGGGCAGCCAGGGCGGATCGGGTCAGTCCGGCCGGATCCGGCGACGTGACGTCGGCGTGGCCGATTTCGAGTTCATGTTGGAGGTTGTCCCGACCGTGGCCGGCGACGACGTCGATGAGTAGCAGTGGCCGACCGATTGCCCGGGCTTCCGCGCAGGTGTCCCCGGAGGAGGTGACGACCAGATCGGCGGCGGCCATGAGCTCGGGGATCCGGTCGGTGAAGCCGAACGGGTGGATCCGGGGCTGGCCGGCTGCGGCCGCGCGCAGCCGCGCCTCCAGCCGATGGTTGCGCCCGGCGACCGCGAGCACTTCGACCCCTTGCGCCGCGAGCTCGGCGGCGGCGTCGGCCAGCGGACCGAGTCCCCACGCGCCGCTCATGAGCAGCGCGGTCGGCGCCTCGGGGGGAACCTCGAGCCGGGTCCGGGCCTCGGCCCGGTCGGGTGCGGCGTAGAACGCGGTCCGCACCGGCGGCGGGACGACCGCGACCGCCGCCGTCGGCTCGAACCTCCGCACCGCCGCCGCCGCCACCTCGGAGGTCACCAGGTAGAGCTCGATGCCCGCGTGCACCCAGAGTCGGTGCGGTGTCGCGTCGGTGCAGAGCACGGCGGTGCGGGTGGCCGGGAATTCCGCCTTGAGCCGGCCCGTCGCCGATGCTCCGGTCGCGAACACCGCGACCACCAGGTCGGGTGCCCGCTCGGTCAGGGCCGCACGCAGCCGGGGGACCACCCGGCGGGCCGCCGCCGAGTCGGTGAGCCGGGCCAGTCGGTTCCCGGTCCGCAGCGCGGCGAAGTGGTAGGCGTCGTAGACCCCGGGAACCGACAGCATCGCGCGGAAAACGGCTTCACCCGCCCGGCCACCGGCCTCGCCGAGCAGCAGCATCGCGTCGAGGGTGCTGGACTCCCAGCCGTGCGCGGCGAGGAACCCGGCGCACGCCTCGGCCACGACGTCGTGGCCCATCCCGATCGAGCCGGACAGCAGCAGGGCGCGGCGCGGCTGGTTCACTCCGCCGACCGGACGGCCAAGGGCTGCTGCGCCCGGTACCACTCGAGGTAGCGCCGCACCCCCTCGCGGAACGAGGTGGTCGGCCGCCAGCCGAGCAGGGCAGCGGCCTTGTCCGCGGACACCGAACGCCCGGTGTAGTCACCGGGCCGACCCGGGACCTGCTCGACCTCGACGTGACCCACCAGATCGGTCACCGTGTCGACGAGCATCCGCACCGAAATCGGCTCGGCCCCTTCCAAGGCGAATACCTGATCCTCGGCCGTGTCCGCCAGGGCCGCGACATGCGCGTCGGCGAGGTCTTCGACGTAGAGGTAGTTGCGGAACTGGCTGCCGTCGCCGGCGATTGTCAACGGCTCGCCGGCCAAAGCCTTCTGGACGAACCTCGCGACGACCAGCTCGTCGCGCATCCGCGGGCCGTATGGGACGCCGTAGCGCAGGATCGTGAAGTGCTGGTCGTAGAGCTCGCGGTAACTGTGCACGACAAGTTCGGCGGCGAGCTTCGTCGACGTGTACAGGTGTCCGGCACGAGCGAGGTCGATCGGCGAGTCCTCGCGCAGCGGTCCGGCCCCCTCCGTTGCCGCGCCGTACACCCACACCGTGCTGGCCAACACCACCCGCTGTACCCCGCAGGCCCGCGCCGCCTCGAGCACCGCGGTCGTCCCGACGACATTGAGCGCGACGGTGCGCATCGGATACCGGTGGGCCTCGTCGACGTTGGACATCCCGGCTAGATGGAAGACGACCTCGCAACCCTCGACCGCGCGAACGACCGCGTCCCGGTCGGTGACGTCGCATTCGACATAACGAGCCCCCCCGCTCGACAACCCGATCGACTCATCTAGCACGAGAACGTCGTGTCCCGCCGCGACGAGCCGATCCACGACGTGGGAACCGATGAAGCCGCAACCACCGGTGACGACGGTGTTCATGGCGCCCCGCGGCCCGCCATGTCTGCGACTTCGACGAGGAAGTGGTCGAGAACGTAGTCGGCTTCCTGCTCGGTCATGTCCGAGTGCAGGGGCAGGCAGACCTGACGGGCGCAGACGTCCTCGGCCACCGGGAACTCGCCGCCGTAGCCCTCGAATACCGGCTGACGGTGCAACGGAAGTTCGTAGACCTCACCGGACAGGGTGATGTCGTGGTGTTCGCGTAGCCGCTTCTTCAACTCGGTGCGGTCGATGTCCCCCGGCAACAACACGATGTACTTGTAGTAGTTGGATCGGCAACGGTCGGGGATCGGCAGCGACCGCAGACCGTCGATTGCGGAGCCCGCCACCCCGGCGTCGTAGCGACGGGCCACCCGACCGCGATGAGCGACGAATTCTTCGAGGCGTCGCAGGTGCACCGCACCGACGGCGGCGTGCAGTTCGCTCATCCGCCAAGCGTGGCCGAGCCGGATGTGGACGTTGCCGAGGAATCCCGCTTTCCCCTGGTCCCGGTAGACCAGAGCCTCGTCCCGCAGCGCGGCGTCATGGGTGAGGATCAGGCCGCCCTCGCCGGTCGTGACGACCTTGGTGGGATAGAAGGAGAACGCGGCGGCTACCCCGAAGCTGCCGGCGAACCGCCCGTCCATGGTCGAGCCGTGGGCGTGGGCGGCGTCTTCGACGAGCGCCACGCCGCGGGCCGCGCAGATCGCCCGGATCGCGTCGGCGTCCGGGCTGATCAACCCACCGACATGCACGAGGACGACGGCAGCGGTGTCCTCGGACAGGACGTTCTCCAGGGTGGCTGGCGAGAGGGCCAGGGTGTCCGCGTCGACGTCGGCGAAGACCGGCCGCGCACCGGCGTGCAGGACCGCGCCGGCGGTGGCGTAGAAGGTGTTCGCGGGGACCACGACCGGCCGGTCGGCGACCCCGACGCTGCGCAGGATGATCTCGAGGGCGGCGGTCCCGCTCGACACGGCCACCGCATGCGGAGCGGCATGCGCGACCGCGAAGGCCCGCTCGAACTCCATGGTGTGCGCGCCGAGCGTAAGCGCGCCCGACTCGAGCATCTCGACGACCGCATCCGCGACTTCCCGCCGGTCTGCTTCGGCGAAGACGATGCGTGCCGCGGGCACCTTCACCGCTTCGTCCCCATCCGATCGGCAACGCTTGGTCGCACGAGTGTAAGCAGCGCACGTTTGTCATTTGCGTACGTCTCCTACCCTCGACCCATGCTCCCCCCGCTCGCCCTGGCGCAGCTCACGACCCTCGTCATCGGCGCGTCCCTGCTCGGTCGGCTGCTCCTCGATCGAAGCGACTCCCCCGACGCCTCGATCGAGGAGGACGGCGATTCGGTTTCCGTCGTGCTGCACGGGTGGGACGCGCTGTGGGCTCAGCGGCGACGGGTGCGGGTTCGCCTCGACGACGTGCGGTCGGTGTGCGTCGAGCCGTTCGACCGGCTGCCGGCCACCGGCGTTCCGATTTGGGGGACGGTCCTGCCCGGCCGGCTGCGGGTCGGGACGTTCCTCGTTCGCGGGGAGCGCGAGTTCTGGGCGGCGCGCCGCCGTGGCGATCTCCTCCGGGTGGAGCTCGGTGCCGGCGCGCGCTGGGACCGCCTGCTCGTGCAGGTCAGCGACCCCAACGCCACCGCGATCGCCCTGCGTAGGCGGGCGGCCCCCGCGCTGGGGTAGCCGCTTCGAACCCGATCGCTTGACAGCGAGCCCATTCCCCTATTCCCTAGTGAGTCAATTGAGTTTATCGGGATGAGGTGGGTGACCGGGATGGGGTGCGGTACGTGACCGGGATGACCGCCACCGATGAGCTCCCCGACTCCGCGGCCGGCCGACCCGGGGCAGCGGAGTTCGCCATCTCCGTCCGGGCCGCGACGAAGACCTTCCGCGGCGCGCATGGGCCGGTCGCGGCCCTGGATCGGATCTCCCTCGACGTCCGTCCCGGCGAGTTCGTCTGCCTGGTCGGTGCCTCCGGCTGCGGGAAGAGCACGCTGCTTTCCCTGGTCGCGGGGCTGGACCAGCCGACATCGGGGACCGTCGAGAGCCACGGCCTGCGGGTCTCCTTGCTCTTCCAGGACGCCGCGCTGTTCCCCTGGCTGACCGCGGGGCAGAACGTGGAACTGGCGTTGCGGCTGGCCGGCCGGCCCCGCCGCGAGTGGCCGGCCGCGATCACCGGGCTGATGGCCACCGTGCGGCTCGAAGGCTTGCAGGCGCGCCGACCGCACGAGCTGTCCGGTGGCATGCGCCAGCGGGTGGCGCTGGCTCGGGCCCTCGGCCAGCGGGCCGACGTACTGCTCATGGACGAGCCGTTCGGGGCACTCGACGCGATGACCCGGGACCTGCTGCACGACGAGCTCGAGCGGATCTGGTTGGACACCGGGGTCACCGTGCTGTTCGTTACCCACAACGTCCGGGAGGCCGTTCGACTCGGTGACCGGATCCTGCTCCTGTCCAGCCGACCCGGTCGAGTGGTCGCCGAGTTCGCGGTGCCGCATCGCCGGCCCAGGCGGATCGACTCCCCCGAGGTGGCCACCCTGGCGGCTACGGTCACCGACCGGCTCCGCGCCGAAGTGCGCCGGCATGGTGGCTGATCCCACCCTGGCCGCGCGGAATCTCGCCGGCCTGGACGAACTCGAACTGCCCCGGGAGCCCCCGCGCCGCAGGACGTCGCGGGCGTGGTCGTCAACCTGGCCCAAGTTGGCGGCGATCGTGATCGCGGTCGGCGCCTGGCAACTCGTGGTCGCGAGCCACTGGCGCCCGGACGGAATCCTGCCGGGCCCGGGCCCGGTGTTTTCCGACCTGTGGCGGCAGATGCACACGGCCGTCTTCTACGAGGAGATCGGGACCACGATGCGCCGGGCCGTTGTCGGTTTCGCGGCGGCGCTCGTCATCGGGACCGTGCTGGGCCTCGCCGTCTCCCGGGTTGGGGCGCTGCGAAGCGCGGTCGGGTCGCTGATCACCGGCCTGCAAACCATGCCGTCGATCGCCTGGTTCCCGCTGGCGATCCTGTTGTTCGCTCCGTCCGAGGGCGCGATCCTGTTCGTCGTCGTTCTCGGCGCCGCCCCGGCCATCGCGAACGGGCTGATCTCCGGCGTCGACTACGTTCCCGCCCTGCTGCTGCGGGCCGGGCGGGCGCTCGGAGCAAGCGGCCTTCGCCTCTACCGGCACGTGGTGCTGCCGGCGGCGCTGCCGGCCTACGTCAGCGGCCTCAAGCAGGGTTGGGCCTTCGCCTGGCGCAGCCTGCTGGCCGCCGAGCTGCTCGTCGCCATCGCGCACCGCCCCTCGCTCGGTCTGGTGCTCCAGCACGAGCGCAACGTCAACGACTCGACCGGGCTGCTCGCGACGATGATCGTCATCCTGGCCCTCGGGATCGGCGTCAACGCCCTGTTCAACCGGGTGAACACGGTGATCCGACAGCGTTGGGGGGTAGCCGGCGACGGGGGCTGAACAACGCTCAGGCCGGCGCCGGACGGATCCGCCCAGCCACCTCGCCGAAGCCGATCCGGGTCCCGTCCGGGCCCGGCGCCGACCCGGTGATCACCACCGAGTCCCCGTCCTCGAGGAAGCTTCGGCTGCTCCCGTCGGAGAGGCTCAGTGGTGACTGCCCGTTCCAGGTGAGCTCGAGCAGGGAGCCCCGCTCGTCGGGTTCGGTGCCGCTAACCGTGCCGGACGCGTACAGGTCGCCGGTGCGTACCGAGGCCCCGTTCACGGTGAGGTGGGCGAGTTGCTGGGCCGCGGTCCAGTACATGCCGGCGAACGGGGGGTGCGACACCAGGTCGCCGTTTACGCGGATCTCGAGGGAGATGTCCAGCGCCCACGGGTCGGCGTCGTCCTCCAGGTATGGCAGCGGAGCCGGGTCCCTCCGCGGGGGCCGGACCCGGGCGGCGGACAGCGCGGCGAGCGGAACCAGCCAGGGTGACACCGAGGTGGCGAAGGACTTGGCGAGGAACGGGCCGAGCGGCACGGTTTCCCAGGCCTGGAGGTCGCGCGCCGACCAGTCGTTGAGCAGGCAGGCACCGAAGACGTGGTCGGCGAAGCCGGGCACCGGGATCGCGGCGCCCCACATCGAGGGCTTGCCGACCACGAAGCCCACCTCCGCTTCGATGTCGAGCCGGGTCGACGGCCCGAAGGTCGGGCGTTCCGCCCCCGCCGGCCGGCTCTGCCCGCGCGGGCGCACGACCGGGGTACCGGACACCACCACCGTGCCGGCCCGGCCGTGGTAGCCGATCGGCAAGTGCTTCCAGTTCGCAGACAGCGGTTCCTGGTCGGGCCGAAAGATCCGGCCGACGTTGGTTGCATGCGCTTCGGACGAGTAGAAGTCGACGTAGTCCCCGACCTGATAGGGCAGGTGGAGGTCGACTTCTCCGATCGGGACCAGATACGGCTCGACGTGTGCGCGCTCGTTATGGTCGATGAGCAGCCTGGTGATCCGACTGCGCGCGGCGGACCAGACTTCGGGTCCTTGCGCCATGAACCCGTTGAGCGTCTGGCCGGCAAGGCTCGGCGGGAGATCCGCGACCGGGACCAGGCCGGCCAGGTCCAGGACGTACGAACCGATCGCGACGGCGAGCCCGCGACGGGCGTCGGTTTCGCCTCGCCGGCTGAACCGGCCGTAGGGCAGGTTCTCCGCACCGAACAGCGAGCCGTCCGCGCCGGGGACCCAGCTCCGCAGCGGCACCCGGCGGACTTTACCCGCCGGTCAGTAGCCGCCGTATCCGCCGCCGGAGCTGCTGCTCGTCGTGGCGCTCGGCGCCGCTGCGGTCAGCGCGGCCCCCGCCGAACTCACGACGTACCAGGTGCCGCCGAAGCTCACGATGCCCTCGCCGTTGGTCTGGGCGTTGCCGCTGTCGCCGGCGAAGGTGTACAGCGGCATCCCGTTCGCGACGATCTGGAGTTGGCTGCCGCGGGCGAGGGTCGTGAGTTGAGCCGTGACCCCGGCCCCTGCCGTCACGGTGGTCGTTCCGGCGGGAACGGTCGCGAGCTTCCAGACGCTCAGGCAGCCGCCGACGCAGGCGAGGTGACCCGGCCGGTCGTCGGACAGCTCGTAGAGCGTGCGCCCGTGGGAGTCGACGAGCGCCCCACCGATTGAGGTGGTCGCGCTGGCGACCGGGGGCGTCGACGCGCTGGCGACCGGGGGCGTCGACGCGCTGCCACCCGTGCCGACCGACGCGCCCGCCCCGCCGCACGCGGCGGCGAGCAGACCGACCCCGGCCAGGCCAATGCCCAGCGATGAGTGGGCTCCCCGACGGCGCGGGCCGGGGATGCGGGCAGGCGTGAACCTCATGTGTGGCGTCATACTCCGGAACACGCGCGGCGGCAAGGCCCGGTTCGCCGCGCCACCGAGCCCCCCCGGGCGGGATGGCAGTGCGAGCGTTCGGAGGGCGGCGGTGAGCGGGATCACGCGCTGGGCGCTCGAGCAGACCATGCTCCTCGGCGGCCTCGACGAGACGACCCTGGACCGGCTGGCCCAAGCCAGCTCGACCCGCCGTTACGGACGCGGCCAGCGTGTCGTGCGCGATGGCGACCCGGGCGGGGACCTGCTCGTCGTGGCGGAGGGCCGGATCAAGGTCGTGACCCGGTCAGCGGACGGGGGGAATCTGCTGCTCACGGTCGCCGTCCCGGGGGACAGCCTCGGCGAGATTTCCCTGCTCGATCTGGAGGCGAGATCGGCGACGCTCGAGGCGGCCGAACCTTCGGTGGTCATCACGGTGCCCGGCCCGGTGATCCGGGAAGCAATCCGGTCCGCCCCCGATCTCGCCGAGGACCTGCTGCGCCAACAGGCGGCGCTGATCCGCCGGCTCGCCGGGCCGTCCGCCGACCTTGTCTTCCTCGACCTTCCGCACCGGGTGGCGGCGTATGTGGTCGATCGGGCCAACCGGGACGGGCGGGTCGACCTCGGGCTGTCCAACGCCGAGCTGGTCGCCGCCGTCGGCGAGGCGCGGCAAAGCATGGACGCCGCGCTGCGCGGGTTCCAGCGCCGGGGGTGGATCCACGTCGAGGATCGCGTCGTGACGGTTCGCGACCGCGCCGCCCTGGCCGGCTACGCCGCCGCCGAGGCCACCCCGTAGGCGACAGACGACTCGGGATGCGCGTACGGTGGACAGCGAGCCGCGCTGCGACTCGCTGGGTGGCTAGGTCCAAGTCCCGACGTCGACGCCCGGGCCTCTATTCCGAGAGAGTCCCACATGCGCCGCATCAATCTTCGCGTGCCTGTCCTGACCGCGGCGGTGGGTGAGCGACAACAGCCCTTGCGTGGGCTGTCCACCCTGCGTGCCATCGGGCGGCACTCGCTGCCCAACGTCGTCGAGGCCACCGTCGCGCCCACCGTGCTGTTCTACATCGGCTACGGGCTGTTCGGCATCTGGCCCGGGCTGATCGCCGCGTTGGCCTGGGCCTACGCCATGGTCGTTCGCCGACGTATGGCCCGTCGGCGAATTCCCGGCCTGCTCATCCTGTCGGTGGTCGGACTGACCGCCCGCACGGCGATCGCCTTCGCGACCGGGAGCACCTTCCTCTACTTCGTGGGCCCGATCCTCGGCACGGTCGTCGTCGCCGCGATGTTCTTCCTGTCCACGCTCACCGACACCCCGCTGGTCGACCGGCTGGCCGCGGACTTCTGCCCGTTGGCCCCAGCGGTGGCCGCCCGGTTGGGGATTCGCCGGTTGTTCCGCCGGCTCACCGTCATGTGGGGCGTGATCAACCTCGCGAACGCCGGAGTGACCTTCTGGCTTCTGCTCAGCCTGCCGGTGGGGGCCTTCGTCGCGCTCAAGGCCGTCACGGCTGGCGGCATCACCTGGGGAGGCGTGGCGATCACCGTCGCCTGGTCGTTGCGGGTGGCTCGCCAGGAACGGCTCGTCCATCACGGCGGCCTGTTCGCGGCGGCGGCCGCCTAGCGAACTCGGCTCGTGCCGCGGCGGTACCCGCCCGTTGGTCGTGGCATGACGGGTTCGGTCCCGTCAGGAGCAGCGACCCGTCTCAGCGCGCCGGCACCGAGAGGAGCTGCCCCAGTCGGCTGCGGCAGTCCAGGACCGCGACGAGACGGTGGAGCTCCGTAGCGGTGAACCGCACGGCATAGGGCCTGGCCGCCATCACGACATAGGACGGTTCCGGCGAGTCCGGCGCGGCCACCACCCACACCCCCGATCCCGCCTCCTCGCCCCCGGCGCCCAGTGGCTCGGGGGGCTGGGTGAGGCGCTCCACGACTGGACGCCCGGTACGGATCGCGTGCACGCCGATCGGCCATTGCAGGGCCTCCTCGAGGGTCAGCACGTGCACGGGATCGATCCCGGTGAGCAGCCGCACCCCCGTCGCCAGCGAACTCCGGCGCCGCGGTGCCTCCAAGGTTGCCGTCACCCAGGTCAACGCGGTGACCGTTGGGTCACCGCGCATGTCGCATGCGGCGATGGACAGCAACTCCGCGCCTGCCCCCGCCAGCACCGGCCCCAGATCCGAATGGGCCGGCAGCCGGGCGACCTGAACGACGATCTCGTCGACCGCTCGGCTGCCCTCCACCTCGTGGATCGAGACCTCGACCACGTTCAGCCCCTTGACGGCCAGCACCCGGCTGACCGCCGCCAGCGCTCCTGGATGGTCGGGCAGCTCGATCCGCAGCCGGGCGAACGTCGTCATCGGGCCACCGACCGGCACAGGCACAACCGGGCCAGACCCGGAGCCCGCTGCACCGCTTCGATCGCATGGCGTTCAGCTAGCGGGTCCGGGCAGTCGACCCGGCCGATCACGTCGTACGGGCCGGAGGTGACGGTCGCCTCCACGACGGCCGGGATGGCGCTGATGGTGGCGGCCAGCGTCGCGGCCGTGCCGGTTTCGGCCTGCAGCAGCAGGATCATCGAGTTGCCCACGCCCTCGAGCATCCGGCCGCCCGGTCACGTCACGCTTTCGAGCGTGAAACGAACATGTTTCGGATCGCGCCCGCGATGGCCCCCCGGTGGCTGCCCTCGGCGGCGGGCCGATGGGGTTCGGCCCCGCCGGGCCAACTGACCGGCGCGAGTGGGCGGTTCACCCGGGGCGGACCGCCCGCTCGATGGCCGGGGCGCACAATCGCCGCCCGATGGACCGGGTGACCGAGCCCCGCCCCGTCTCGCCAACGCCGACCGCCGCTACCTCCCAGGCCGAGAGGTCGCTTTCCGATTAGGCTGCCGCCGAGATCCGACCGATTGGGGTGGCCATGCGCAGGCGGAACACCAGGCGATCCGGTACGTCGATGGTGTGCCGGCGCGGGGCGACTCTCGTCGTCGGGCTCGCGGCTGTCGCGGCGGCCCTGGTTTCCCCGAACAGCCTCCCGACCCTGTCCACGCATACCAGCAGGATCGGATGTCCGGCCGGCACCGCCGCCGGAGAGAAGTCGGTTGCTGCCATCGCGGCGGGCCGGCCGACGTGTTCCGCACTCGGTGGGCCGGAGGCGTTCACCGAGCAGGCCGCCAACGCCGCGCAACTTCAGGCCCGGACCACCGCGCCATTCGCCACGAGTGCGCCGGGGGCGTACGCGGCCGGACTCGCACAGGCCGAGCGGCTGCCCGCGGCGGGCACCGTGCCCGGTAGCGGCAACGCCTGGACGCTCTACGGCAAGTCGCCGGAGTGCGCCGCGCCATCCACCCAGTCCTCCGTCTGCGCCGCCAACGACTCGGCGAACGGCAGCTACTCCCAGGTCGGCGCCCTCGGCTTCCGCACCTTGTCCGGCCGGGTCTCGAGCTTCGCGGCCGACCCGGCCAACCCGAACCGGCTGTGGGCCTCCCCAACCGCCGGCGGGGTCTGGGAGTCCGACAACGGTGGCTCCAGCTGGTTCTCGATCGGGGACGGGTTGCCGACCCAGGTGGTCGGCGCCATCGCCTACGACGCCACGTTCCACCGGCTTCTCGTCGGCACCGGTGACAATTCCTTCGGTGGCGACGGCATCAGCGGTCACGGGCTCTTCTACAGCGACAGCGACGGAAGTTCCTGGGCGCAGGCGGGCGGCGTGCCCGACCTGGCCCTGAGCTTCCGGGTTGTGGTCTCCCCGGCAGACAGCAGCGGGCGGACCGTCTACCTGGCCAGTAGCAAGGGGCTGTTCCGCTCCACGGACGGCGGTTCCTCGTTCGTGAACGAGAACCTGCAAACAACTCCGCCCGGGTATTCCCCGAACTGCGCCGGCAACACGACCACCCCGCTGTGCTTCTTCGCCAACGACGTGACCGACGTGGTGGTCAAGGCAACGGGCTCCGCGAACGCGCCCGCCGGTTCGGTCATGGCCGTGGTCGGCTGGCGAGCCGGCGCGGAGGCGGACGTGAACCCCGACGGCACCACCAACACCAGCTGCCGGCTGAACGGCTCGCCCACCCCCTGCCTGCAGGGTCCGCGCAACGGGCTCTACATCTCCCACACCGGCGTTCCCGGCTCGTTCGCCTACCAGGACCAGGGGGCCACCCAGCCCACCACCCAAGGTTTCGCGCCTGATCCGGTCGTCGGACGGACCGCCCTCGGGATCGCCAACGGGCCCGGCCAAAGCTCCGACGCGGTCTACGCCATCGTCGAGGACGCGACCAAGTTCCAGGGTTGCCCGGACGCACTCGACGCCGGAGTGAACCCGGTCTGCAACTCCACCGTCGTCGGATTGGGCATCGCGACCTACCTGGACGGCATGTACGCGACCTATGACTTCGGGCACAGCTGGACGAAGATCCTGGACTACACGCAGACGAAGTACCCCGGTACGAACAGCAGCATCGCGGCCTTGCCGGGGTACAGCCCGGGCGTCCAGTCCTGGTACAACTTGTGGGTCCAGCCGGATCCGTCGACGCATGACGCATCGGGCCACCCCACCCGCGTCCTGTTCGGACTCGAGGAGGTGTGGGAGAACAACCTCACGGTCCCCGGGGTGCTCAGCGACCCGTGGCAACTGCATCAGACACCCGCGCCGGGCGTTGCCCCGTGGCGCGTGATCGGACGGTATTGGAACGCCTGCTCGGAGCTCAACACCGGAATCCCGTGCAACCCGGACCTCAAGTCGAACCCGATCCCGGGCAGCACGACACACCCCGATCAGCACGCCGTGCTGTTCGTGCCAGACCGCTCCGGCGGCGGGGAGACGCTCTACGTGGGGAGCGATGGCGGCGTCTTCAAGCAGCACATCGCGGCCGGCGGCGACTTCTCCAACGACAGCTGGGGCGACGGGCAGAACATCGGGTTGTCCTCGTTGCAGCCCTACGACGCCGAAATGTCCAAAGACGGGACCGTGGTGTCCGGCTTGCAGGACAACGGCGAGGAGAAGACCACCCCGAGTGGTCAGGAGTACGAGATCTACGGCGGCGACGCGTTCTTCAACACGATCGACCCGGACAACAGCCAGAACATGATCGAGGAGTACACGTACGGCGCGCTCGCGATGACCAACGACGGAGGCGCCAGCTGGTTCCCGTGGGGGGAGACGAACAGCTGCAGCTCGTCAACCGGATTGTTCTCGACACCGATCGAGCAGGATCCGACCATGCGCGGCCACGTGGTCGTCGGTTGCGGCGGAGTCCAGGAGGCCGTCAATGCCTACGCGAACCCGTGCGCCGTCCCCCCAGGTGCGCCGGCCTCCACCTGCCAGTTGATCAATATCCCGTTCACCACCGTGTTCAATCTCGGCAACGCCCCGTCCGGCACCCCGTACGTTCCGTCCGCCCTGGCCGTTCGCGGCGCGAACATCTACGTCGGCTTCTGCGGCTACTGCGACGTGGTGGTCGGGGGACTGCCGTTCCGTAGCGGCCTTGCGACCAACGTCGGCGGTTCCCAGCCGCCGGCGATCGGGACGGGCAACGGGTGGCATCTCCTGAACCCCACCTGCTCGGGCTGCGGCACGCCGGACGGCAAACTGCCGCAGCGCTACATCACGTCGATCCAGATGGATCCCGCGAACCCGAAGACGGTCTACCTGACCATGGGCGGCTACGGCCGGCGCTGGATTCCACCGGGCGCGCTCGGCGACGACACGAGCCATCTCGGCGTCGGTCATCTGTTCGTGTCCTACAACGGCGGCCAGTCGTTCACGAACATCTCCGGCAATCTGCCGGACGTGCCGGCGAACTGGACCCTGCTGCACAACGGGAACCTCATCGTCGCCACGGACCTCGGTGTCTACATCGATCCACCGAGCGCTTTGGGGCAATTCTCGGTGCTCGGCACCGGACTGCCCCGAGTGCCGGTATTCACCCTCCGCGCCGATCCGGGGAACGCGAACCTGCTGCTCATCTCGACCTACGGACGCGGTGACTGGACCTACCGGTTCCCGGGCTCCGTGTCCGGAACCGGTAGTGGCCACACCGGATCGAGCAGCGGCGGCGGGGCGAGCACCGGCGGCGGCTCCCTAGCCAACACCGGCGAGCAGATCGGCATCCCGATCGGAGGGCTCATTCTCCTCGTCGGGAGCCTCGCCCTCTACCGCCGGCGTCGCAATATCGGGTGAGGCCATGCATCGGGGGCCGGACACGCTCGAAGGACAGTCCGGACGGAGCGCAGGGCCCATCCTTGCTTGTTGACGGCGGGTGAGCATGTCCGAGCGGGTCAGCGGCCGGGCCACCTGGTGGAACCGCGACCTGACCCGCCGTCGGTTGCTCGAGGGCACCCTGCAAGTCGGCGCACTGGCGGCCGGTTCGCTGGCATTCGACGCGGCACCGGTCCGCGCCTCCATCACGTGCGGAGGTTCGGCCGGAACGGCGGGCATGGGCCCGGTGTTCGGCGCCGAGTTGCAGTATTTCCGGATGCGCCCGAGCTACATTCCGGCGCGGTTGGACCTGTGCCAGCAGGCGGCGTTCACCACGATCCAGTCCTACGTGGCATGGAACGTGCACGAGTACCTGCCCGGCCAGTTCGACTTCACCGGCAGGACCCACCCGGTACTGCCCGACGATCACGCCGACGAGTACCAGATCGAGACCCCCGCCCAGGAGCTTCAGGACGGGGGGATCATCGGAGGCGTCGCGAACACCGACCTGCACGGTTTCCTCGGCATGTGCCGGGAACGGGGCTTCCGGGTGATTCTGCGTCCGGGGCCGTTCATCTCCGATGAGTGGCGCAACGGGGGCCTCCCGGATTGGTTGCTGCTGGCCGGGTATCCACAGATCTATGAGCGAGGGCCGGACGGATCGGCCCTGACCCCAGGGTTCCCGTTCAGCCCTCCGGCGGGCGTGGTCACCGGCGGTGGACCGCTTTTCTACTTTCCTTCGCCCAGCTACGCGTCGAGCTCCTACCTGGCCTCCGCGCGCGCCTGGTTCGCGGCCTTCGCCGCGTTCATCAGGCCGTGGCTCGCCAGCGCGGGCGGCCCCGTGGTGAACATCCAGGTCGACGACGAGTCATGCTTCTACTACCGATTCGGCCCGTTCGAGGTCGACTACCACCCGGAAATGATCGCCCGCTACCGGGCCGTTGAAGGTAGCTCACCACCGACCGCCTGGCCCCCACCGGCGGCGGGGGTCTCGAGTCTGCGTCCGGCCTTCGCCTGGCAGAGCTTCAAGGCGGCGCAGGTAACCGCCTTCCTCGCCACGTTGGCCGCGGACCTCCGCGCCAGCCGCGTCGATGTTCCAGTCACGCATGAGTTGGAGCTGACGTTGGCGCCTCCGGCGGACATGGCACGGGACGCGGCGCACGTCCAGCTCAACCCGGAGCTTTACGTAGGCGGCACCGATCCATGGACGCTGCCCTGCAACGAACTGTGCGCGCTCGCCGCTCGGGCGGCCCAGCGCAACCGAGGCGTCCTATGGGCGACCGAGATGGAGAACGACAACATCGTCCTGTACGACCTCCTTTTCGGGGAGGGGATTCTCGGGGGCCTGCAGTTCACCTACACCGCGGGCGTTCCCGACGGCGCCCTCGGAGATCTCGGCCGGTTGGGTCGAACCCTACGAACCGCCGGTGAGCGACTTGGCGCCGCCATCCGCCGACCGGACGTCGCGATCATCTGGGACAACGCCTTGACCCGCGCCCCCTACAGATCGCAGCGGTGGGGGTTCCGCACCGACGTCCGCAATGTGATCGAACGCGACGTGCCGGCACTAGCCACCCTGCTGATCCGGGGCGGCTTCGCCTTCGACCTGCTCGACGCCGATGCCGCGGAGGCCGCGGACTACCGGGATTACCCGACCGTGTTCCTGGCGGCCGCCGACATCCTGCCCCGGCGCGTCCAGGAGCACCTCGTGGCCTACGTCGCCGCCGGTGGAAGGCTGGTGTGCTGGCCGGCGCCACCCAACCTCGACGAGGACCTGAATCCGTGCACGATCCTCGCCGATGCGTTGTACTTCCAGCCGCGGCGAACCTTCTACCCGGCCGACGCTCAGCAGGTGCGCGTGCTCGGCGTTCTGGTGAGCACGTGGCGGGGGGTGAGCACTTACCGGCTCGGCCCCCATGCCCGTTCCATCGCCAGCCGGGGCGGTGAGTCCTGTGGCTACGCGTTCCCTTACGGCCACGGTGAGGCCCTGTTGTTGGGCTCCTGGCTTGCGGCCGACTCGATACCGGGACGGGCCGGTTCCGTTCTGCAAACCCAGGCGCTGCCCACCCCGATCGGGGCGCCTGCGGCGGCGCGGGCACTGGCCGAGCAGTTCCTCGGCCCGGCGGTTGTCGCACTGGTGCCGAACACGTTTCCTGGCGGCCCGGCGCAGACGCTCCTGGTGTACGACTACACCAACGAGCGCCGCGGTGGAGAGGTCATCACCGGCGGTGCCCTCGCCTACTGGGACGGCGAACAAGTCGTCGGCCTCGCCGAGTTGAACACGACCCAGACGGGAGGCGGGGCCAGCCGGCTCCCGTTCCGGCCGGTGCAGGAGGCACATCTGGAGGTCATCCGCGCTCTTGCCAACGTTCATCCGCAGATACAGAGCAGTGACGCGCGGGTGCAGGCAAGGATTCTGGACGCCCCCACCTCGGGCACGGCGACGGTGATGGCAGCCAACCGCGGTGACACGCCCGTCGAGACCGTGCTCACCACGACCTTGTCCGGCAAGGTCATCCGGCTGCCGACCGAAGGCACCCTCAGGCTGCCCCCGGCCACCGCCGTGCTGCTTCCCCTCGGCTACGAGCTTGCGCCGGGCGTGGTTGTCGAACAATCGAGTGCCCAACTCGTCTCCGCCGACCCGGGCCCGGGTTCGATCACGCTCCGCTTGTGGGCGCCCGCGGGCGGCGAACTCGTGATCCGGCTGCCGGCGTCACCGGATCGCGCCACCCTCGGCGGTCGGGCCATCGCCCTCAGCCCGCAGGGACGACCACCCGGCGGCCTGGTTCGGATTGCACTACCCGCCGGCGACCTCGTGCTCGAGCTGACCTGGACGGCCACGGCTGCGACCTGCGCGACGGGCCCGGGCCCAGCCCGCGCGGACACCCGGCGCTTGCCAGCCACCGGCACTCGCACGTCCCTGCCGGTCCTCGGGGCGGTCGGGCTGGGCATCGGCGCATGGCTGCGCTGGCTGCGGGAGCGGGAGCCAAACGACGGCTGGCATCCGTAGCCGGCTAGCCGAATTCAGCTCCGCGCGGGGCGCGGTGGCCGCGAGGCGCCGCCCGGCGTCGGGTGTGGCGCGCGTTCGGTCGCGAGGTCGGCCGCTATTCGCTTAGGCCCGGTGCCGACGAAACCGACTAGACCGCGTGCTGGGCTTGGTGCGCGGATCTGCGACTGCCGGATGCCCGGCAGCCAGCACGATAAGAGCACCCAGCATGAGCGCCAACAGTCCGACGATCACCGGGAGGCCCACCGGTTCGCCGGTCCGCGGGAGCCCCACCCCGGGGCCGGCCGACCCGCCGCCGCCGACAGATCCGTTCGTCGTGGACAGCCCGGGGAGGGCTGGCGCCGAAGGGGGGATCGCTGTCGAGGAGGTGATCGAGGCTGCGGGGATCGCGGACGTCGTGGGAGCCGCCGAGCCCATCGGGGTCGCGGACGCCGTCGGAGTCGCCGAGGCCGTCGGAGTCGCCGAGGCCGTCGCGCTCACGCAGTTCGGGCGGGTGACGCTGTTGGAGTCCAGGGTGACCGCACCGTTGCGCGCGAGCAGACGCCCGGCTACCGAAGCGCCGGTGTCGGCGGTCACCGAGGTCAGCGCCAGGATGCTGCCCACGAATACGGAGTTGGTGCCAAGCGTCGCGGAGCTTCCTACCTTCCAGAATACGTTGCAGGCGCTGGCCGAACCGATGAGCGAAACAGCGCTCGCAGAGCCGGTGATGAGCGTGCTGCCGGCCTGGAAGACGAACACGGCACTGGGGTCGCCCTGCGCGTCGAGGGTGAGTGTGCCGTTGAGGGCGAGGGTCGAGCCGGAATAGACGCCGGGTACCAGCGTTCGTCCGCCGAGGTCTGCTGTGACCGTGGCCGTGGGCGAACGACCGGCGGCATCGTTGTAGGCCGTGGTCAGGTCGGCTTGCGCCTTGGCCGCCACAGCATCGGCGATGTAGACGGTGCCATTACTCACCGTGCCTGGAGGGAAGCCGGTCACCGAGGTTCCCGGGCTCAGCCCGAGGTCACCACTGAGCGTCGACGGGCCGGTGTTGGTGACGGTGGTGTGCGCTAGCACCGCGAAGCTAGCGGCCGTCCCAAGTCCGACGGGCGCTTGGGCGGCATCCGCTGGGCCGCCGGCGAGGACCGTTAGGGCGAGGGTGACGGCGACCGTGATCCCGAGCCCAGGTACCAGAACCCGGGTGGGGAAACGCGCAAGCGGACCAGTCATCGGAGTGCCCCTCGGAGAGAGTTCCTGCGACCGGGATCCAGGGCCGACGCACGGCTGAATATGCCCGCTAAAGCGCAATATACTCCGGTTTCCCGAAAGTGGGGATCACGCCGACGCTCCCAACGAGCCGGCCACGGCGCAAACGCCCATTCCCGCGTGGTCCAATGCGGAGCGAAGTCCGCTTCGCGGTGAGGGCACGGATCAACCGGGCCACACCTCCGGTCAGAGCCGACGCTCGGATTTGAACCGAGAACCTGCCGATTACAAGTCGGCTGCGCTGCCAGGTTGCGCCACGCCGGCGAACGCCTCGATGGTACGGCCGGGCGCAGGCTCCCCCGTGTCCCCGTCGTTAGTCTCTGGCACATGCCCGGATCCAGTCCCATCGAGCGCGTAGTGATCGTGGGCGCCGGGCCGGCCGGTCTTACCGCTGCCTACGAACTGGGTCGACACGGCCGGACGGCGACCGTCCTGGAGTCGGACTCGGTCGTGGGTGGGATCGCCCGGACGGTGGAACGTGAGGGTTGGCGCTTCGATATGGGCGGGCACCGCTTTTTCACCAAGGTCGAGGCTGTGGAACGGGTGTGGCACGACATCCTCGACGACCGGGATTTCCTCCTCCGGCCGCGGATGAGCCGCATCTACTACCGCGGGCGCTTCTTCGACTACCCGCTGCGGCCCGCGAACGCGCTAAAGAACCTCGGGGTGGTCGAGGCGATCCGGTGCCTCGCCTCATACCTGTGGGTCCGGGTGCGACCCCCCCGGGATACCACGACGTTCGAGGGATGGACGGCCGCCAGGTTCGGTTGGCGGCTGTACCGGATGTTCTTCAAGACCTACACGGAGAAGGTGTGGGGTGTCCCGGCCACGGCGATCAGCGCGGACTGGGCGGCGCAACGCATCAAGAACCTCTCGCTCCTCAACGCGATCACCAGCTCGCTTCTCCCCCGACGCCGGAGCCGCACCCGAATCACCAGCCTGATCGAGCAGTTCCACTACCCACGCCTCGGACCCGGGATGATGTGGGAGCGCATGGCTGAACGGGTGCGGGAGCAGGGCTCCGAGATCCTTTTCGACAGCAAGGTCATGCGCCTGCATCGGACCGGAGACGTCGTCAGCTCGGTCACCGTCGACAGTCCCGCTGGCCCGTTCCGCGTCGAGACGGATCAGCTGATCTCCTCGATGCCGCTCGGCGACCTGGTCCTCGCGATGGATCCTCCAGCGCCCGAGCCGGTGCAGGCGGCGGCCCGCGGACTGTCCTACCGGGACTTCCTCACGGTGGCGCTGATCGTCCCGGCCGAGGACGGCTTCCCGGACAATTGGATCTACGTGCATGCCCCACGGGTCAAGGTCGGCCGGATCCAGAACTACGGGCGATGGTCCGCCGACATGGTCAAGGACGGCCTTACCTGCCTGGGCCTCGAGTACTTCGTCTTCGCGGACGACGAGCTGTGGTCTCTCCCCGACGACGAGTTGATCCGGCTCGCGGCCGGCGAACTGGCCATCCTCGGGTTGGTGGCGCCGGAGCGGGTCCAGCGTGGCTTCGTGGCGCGGATCAGATCGGCCTACCCGGTCTACGACGAGGGTTACCAGGAGCGGGTGGACGTCATCCGCGACTGGCTGCGCGCCGAGGTCCAGAACGTCCAACCGGTGGGGCGCAACGGCATGCACAAGTACAACAACCAGGACCATTCGATGTTGACGGCGATGCTGGCGGTGGAGAACCTCCAGGGCGCACGTCGCGACATCTGGTCGGTGAACGTCGAGGACGTGCACCATGAGACGGGACGCAGCGCTCCGATGCTCCGGAGGAGCCCCGCCCCCACCGGCTGACGTCCGCGAGCGCCGGGACCGACTACGGGGCCGCCCGGACCGGCCGGAGCACCGCCCACTGCGAGACCAGGCCGACGATCCGCCGCTCCACGACGACGAAATGCGGCATCCGGCGCACGTCCAAAAGGTGGCTGTGCGGGCTGGTCCGGCGTTGAAGGACTCCGGCTGCCTCACCGATCCGGCACGCCCAGTCCAGTCGAGGCACCGGCGTCGTCACCATCAGCCTCCCGTCCGGCTCGAGGAGATCGTACAGCACCTCACTGAACTCCCCGTGCTCGAGCACCTCGAACGCGATGATCACGTCGAAGCCGTGTTCGGGCAGCCCCAACGAGCGCCACGCTCGGATGTCGCCGACGATGTCCGCCGGCGGCCGGACGTCCACGCCGAGAACCCGGTGTCCGTGCCGAGCCGCCCAGCGGCCGACCCAGCCGTCGGCGCAACCCAGTTCCAGTATGGTGGCGCCCGGCGGAACCTGGTCGAAGAAGTAGCGCAGCTTGCGGTCCCGGGCGAGCCGACTGAGCCATGGGGATGGCCGGTCAGGTGCCGGCGTCGCGTCCCGGCTGGTCACAGACGCCATTGTCGGCGAGGGGGCATGGTGCGGGCAGCGACATCCGCGAAAAGCCAGGACCGGCTGCTTGCGCTCAGCGTCGCTCTCCTCGTCGGCGGGATCGGGTTCCTGTTCGCGCGGTCCCTTTACGACAACTACGACGGGTTCATCATGGGTGAGGTCGCCCGGAACATTCTGGGGCACCACTCCATCACGGTCGCGATCGATCCCTTGAAGATCAACACGCCGTACTCCTCCTACGGGCTCGGCATGTCCCTGCTCATGATCCCGACCCTCGCGCTCGGCAGGCTGGTGGGCGCCGGCGCGGCCGCCGGCATCATGGCGACCAACGCGTGGCTGCTGGGTGGGCTGGCGGCTGCCGTCTACGCGTGGTGCCGGTTGCGGGAGTGCACCCGCGTCTCGGCGTACGCGATCGCCCTGGCCGCCGCCCTCGGCGGCGGGCTGTTGCCGTACGCGAGCACCGGCTTCGGCGAGATCGCGCTCGGGCTGGCGATCACCATCGGCCTGCTGGGGATCACCGCCACCTCGCGGGGTTTGCGCTGGGGCCCGCCGGTGACCGGAGTGGCGGCCGGCGCGAGCGCGCTGATCCGGAGCGACTCCCTCGCCCTGGTCGTGCCGTGGCTCGTGCTCGGGGCGATCCTCGTCAGTCCGAAACGCCGGGAGACCGCCACCCGGCTGGCGCTCGCAGCGCTGCCCTTCGCCGGGCTGTGGGCCTGGTACAACGCCGCGCGCTACGGCGCGCCGTGGCGGCTCGGCTACGACGTCGGGGTCTTCGTTCTCAACCACTCCCTCGGCGCCGGTCTCTACGGCCAGATCCTGTCGCCGGGAAAGGGGGTGCTCTTCTTCGCGCCGCTGATGGTGGTCGCCCTGCTCGGCTGGCGTGCCGCCTGGCGGAGCAGCCGGGTGATCACCTTCGTGGCGAGCGGGCTGGTCGTGGAGCGGTTGCTGTTCTTCGCGGTCTACTGGGGCTGGTACGGCGGCGGAAGCTTCGGCCCACGCTACTTTCTCCCGGTCCTGCCAGTCATGACGCTCGGGCTCATCGAGCTCGCGCACCGGGGTTGGCGGCTCCGGGTTGCGCTTCGCCCGGTCGCGGTGGCACTGTCCGGCGCCAGCCTGCTGGTCGGGGTGGCCGGGGTGGCCGTCGACTACGAGCAGAACAGCCAGCTGCGCGCGCTGGCCCGAGCGATCCATCCCCGACCAGCCCAGACGAGGGGTCGCGCCTACATCGCATTGCTCGAAGAACCGGCGACGGAAGCGGCAATAGACCGCCGCCTCTTCGACTGGTCGACGTTCCCGGTCACCGACGAGATCGGCTCACTGGTCCGGGGGCGGGATATCGCCAGCGCGGCATTGGGCCCGTCCGGCCAAGGCTCCAGGCTCGCCATCACGCTCGGCCTGCTCGGCTGCGGGGGGGCGGCGGCTGCGGCAGCGGTTCGGGTCCGTCATCGCGGCACGTCCGGTGACGGGTCGAGGTCCACCAGCGCGTAGAGGTCGTTCCCCATGACCAGACGGGCAGGCCATCCCGCCGCGACCTTGGCCAGCAGCCTGATCAGCGGGTTGGTGGCCAACGCGGACGTCCATTCACTGGCGCCGGACCGCATCACGTCGCCATCCACCCAGGTGCGCGCGGTCAACCCGCTCTGGCGCATCAGCCGGCGCAGCGACAACGGATTGAGCTCGTTGGGGTGCATGAGCCCGCGTAGGCGGTTGTACTCGGCGAACCGCGCGAGCACCTCCGAGCGACCGAGCAGCCGCAGGGCGATGAGCAGCGGCGGCAGCACGAGACGGATGAACCAGGTGTTCGGCGCGGTGTGTACCAGGATGCGACCGCCTGGTGTGGTCACCCGCGCCGCCTCCCGCAGCGCCCGAACCGCCATCGGCCACGGCAGGTGCTCGATGACGTCACCGAGCAGCACCCGGTCGAAGGCACCGGCGGCAAACGGTAGTGCCACGGCATCGGCCTGGGCGACCAGGGCCCGTCCGGCTACCAGACCCCCGGCCAGCCGTGCGGCATCCCACGAATAGTCGACGCCGCAGACCTCGAACCCCCGGCGCAGGAGCTCGGCCACGACGTCCCCGCGACCGCACCCTAGGTCGAGCACGCGCTGGCCCGGGCGGATCGCCAGCAGGTCGATCTCCCTTTGCTTGACCAGCGAAACGGTGCCGGCCTGGAACGCCGGCAAGCCCTCCAGCGCTGGTGAGAGCAGGTACTCGGTGGAGTACAGCGTGGAAGGCGGCACGGTCTGGGTGGATCGTCGGTCGGGAAACATCGCAGCCCGCAGGATAAGGGCGCGGGCCGCCGCGGGCTGCGATCAGCGGCGCGTGCCCCAGCGGCAGTGGCCTAGACTCCGCCCGGTGACCGGGCCGGGTGCGGAGCTGCTCATCTCCGTGTGCGTAAGCACTCGCAATCGGTCCCACCTGCTTCCTCGCCTCGTGACCGCGTTGGAAAACCAGGTGCTCGGTCCGGACGCCTTCGAAGTCGTCGTGGTCGACGACGGCTCTACGGATGACACCTGGGAGGTGTTGGAGCGGCTGCGCGCGGATTCCCCGCTGAAGCTGACTCTCATCCGCAACGACGAGTCGCAGGGGCCGGCCGCCGGCCGCAACCGTGCCTGGCAAGCGTCCAAGGCGCCCGTCGTCGCGTTCACCGACGACGACTGCGAGCCCACGTCCTTGTGGCTGTACGTGGGCGCGGAGGCGATGGCCGAACCAGGTCGGATCGGCGTCGGGCGGGTCATCCCGCATCCAGGTCAGATGCACCTGGTCGGCCCGTTCTCCTACACCCTGTGGGTCGACGAGGGAGTTCTGCTGTGGTTCGCAACGGCGAACCTGTTCTACCGCCGGACGGACCTGGAGGCTGTCGGCGGATTCGACGAGTCGTACCGGTTTCCGGCCGGGGAGGACACGGACCTCGGGCTGCGCATCGTCGAACACGGCGCCAAACCGACGTTCCTGCGCCGCGCTCTCGTCTACCACGATGTCCGACCGAGCAGCTTCGGTGCCATGCTGCGCGACCAGAGGCGCTGGCAGGACATTCCCGGCGTGGTCGCTCGGCATCCGATCCTGCGGCAGCGGGCGCTGACCGCCGGGGTCTTCTGGAAGCAGTCGCACGCCCGGCTGCTGCTGCTCTTCCTCGGCGTGGCGCTGACCCCGCGGGATCGGCGGGCATTGGCGCTGACTCTGCCCTGGCTGCACTACCGGACCTGTGTCCAGCCGCTGTGTGAGGGGCCGCGACGCAGATGGGCCGTGCTTCCCGGTGCCATGGCGATCGAGCTCAACGAGATGCGGCACATGATCCGTGGCTCGATCCGGCACCGAACCTTCGTGCTCTAGCCGGACCGGCGGTCGACCGGATCCCCACCGGGGCCGGTCTCCACGTCGATCGTTCGCGCCGAGACGAGCCGCCGCAGGGGGTTGCGAGTCGGGCGGCCCCGGTAGACGAGCAGATGCGAGCGCCCGTGGAAGCGCCGGTAGTAGAGCAGCCCGTGTCGGCGGGCTCGATCCACCAGTCGTTCGATGGGCAACGCCCGGTGCAGGTGCGTGTCGGCCGGCTCCGGTTCCAGCAGGTTCACGACGACCAGCCGGGCCAGCGCCTCGAGCCGTGCCAGGAACGCGAACGGGTCGGCCACGTGCTCGATGACGTCGAAGGCGTAGGCCGTGTCGAAGCCGCCCGGCACGATGCCTTCGATGTCGTGGATCGGGGCGGTGAGTCCGCTGTCGGCCAGTCGCCAACGCAGAAACGCGGTACTCGGGTTGTCGAAGTCGGCGAACTCGACCCGGTAGCCGAGACGCAGCAGCCGAACCCCGTCGGCGCCGACCCCGCAGCCGTAATCCAGCAGCCGACCCCCCGGCGGGGTGAACTGACGCAGCACCGCCCGGTAGGGACGCTTGGTCGGCCAACTTCCGAACGCGGTCAGGTCGTAGAGGTAGGCCCGGCTCGACCGGTAGAACGCGAGCTCGTTCTCGGCGGTCGCCTCCTCCCGCTCCACCGCGCCACGGTGGTCCAGTAGGTCGGCTTCGTCGAAGCCACTGCCGAGGTAGGCGCGCAGCTGCGCCAAGTCGAAGACGTCGGACCAGCCGTCGACGAAAGCGGCCAACCCGTCGGCGGCCGGCGCGGGCAGCGAGTCCGGTGCGTGCCATCGGACACCGGTCTCGGCGACCGAGCGGCCATAGTCGCGGATCGCCTCGACATCGAGCCGGGTAGGGCAGCGCACCCGAGCCCGGGGTTCGGCCAGAAACTCGAGACCGGTGGCGCGGAGCTCGATCTCCAGCCGCGAGGCGTCCCCGCCGTCCAGGGCGACGACGGTTGCCGCCTCGCCGAGGGCCGCGGTCGGACCCGAAATGTTCCAGGTGTGGAATCGGGTCGCCCCGGGCCAGGGGGCTGCTCCCAGCACCAGCCGGCCGCGCGGGCTGCCACGGTGCTGGTCGAGGTGGCGGCGGACCAGGTCGCCCGCCGGTCGCACCCCGCCCCGCAGCAGCAGCAGGAGCGGTCGCCGCGAGACGTCGACGGCCGCCCGCACCGCCGCGACCGCGCCACCGGCGTCCACGACCATGACGTCGGCTCCGTCGCGCACGGTGTCGCGCAAGGCCTCGACCGTCACCTGGGTGGGTGCGCACCGACCGTGGCCGTCGATGACGATCGTCAGGTCGCGAGCCGACGCCGCTAGCACTCGAGCCCGGCCGGCCGCCGGTCCGGTGGCCCGAAATATTCGACCACGCGCGCGGGGACGCCGACCGCGAGGCAGTAGGCCGGGATGTCGCGATTCACCAGCGCGTGCGCACCGACGACGGCGCGTTCACCGACATTGGCGATGATCGTGCATTTGCTCAGGATCACCGCCCCCGCCCCGATGTCGATCGGGCGGAAGTCGAACCCCTGCTCGAGGAACGGGATCGTGTGGTCGCGGAAGCGATGGTTGCCGTCGGCGATGAACACCGACTGCCCGAACTGGGCATCAGCTCCGACTGTCACGGTCGTGGTGCATTGAATGAGGGCATTCGAGGTGAAGACCGCGCGAGGTCCGATCTCGACCCGCCCATCTCCGGCGATCTCGCAGACGAAGCCCCGCCGGAACTGGCAATCGGGACCGACCACGAAGCTGCCCTGCTGCCAGATCTCCAGGGAGAACCCCGGCCCGAGATGCACCGGGCCGTTGAACTCGACCCGGCAATGGCGATGGGTGGCGAGGACGGACAGTCGGCGCAGGTCCGAGGCCAGTCGACGACCGGAGCGGTAGCGCAGCGTCCACGGGACGCGTCGCCAGGCCGGGGACACCCGGCAATGTTACCGGCCCAGCGGACACTCAGCCGATGCGCTCAGCCGATGCGCTCAGCCGATGCGGTTTGCCGCTGCCTCGGCCGACTCCCAGCCCGCCCGGTAGGCGGCAGCGACCTGCTGGCGGTACCACAGGTCGGCCCCGGTGCGGATCCGGCCGGCCACCGGCCCCCGCCGCCGGAGCAGGGTCTCCGGTGTTGCGGCGGCGAGCGCCGGCCACCACCGGCCGGTCGGCGGTCGACCCGCGGCGTCGCGGAGGAGGTCGCCGAAGAAGGGCCGGAACCAGTCGTGCTTTTTCGCCATCAACCATTCGGCTTCACCGCGGCTGCGGTAACGGTCCCGCAGTCGGTCCAGCCGGTAGGGGTGCAGGTGGTGCACCAGCGCGGACCGGTCGTAGCGGATCCGCAGCCCTCGCTCGGCCAACCGGAAGCCCAGGTCCAGATCTTCGTAGTCGAAGCGGAACTGCGGATCGAACCCGCCGGCCGCCTCGAAGAACGTGCGTTTGAGTGAGACGTTGCAGGAGTAGAACCGGCCCCAGCCGGCCTCCGCCCCGTCCGTGATGCCGAAGTCGAATTGGGTCAGGGATCGGTCGATCCAGCGGATCAAGCCGGTCCGACGTACCGCGCGGTGCCACTCCACATGACCGAGAACGGCAACCTCCTCGCCCGTGTCCGCCCGGTGCCCGTCCAAGTGACGGCCCACCAGCGAACGCGTCGGGACCATGTCGTCGCCAAGCAGCAGGAGCAGCGACCGGCTGGTCACCGCCGCGCCGACGTTGCGCGCCCCGCCCGGCCCGGTGCGCTCCTGTTGGACGGTGCGCAGCGCCAGTCCCCGGGCGCTGGCCGAAAGATCGGGGACAACCTGGTCGGTGCCGTCCACCACGACGACGACCTCGAAGCCGGTGGTGTCCTGCCGCCCGAGCGCCGACAGCGTCACGCGCAGGATGTCCCAGCGGTCGCGGGTGGGAATGACGACGCAGACGTCGGAACCGCTGACCGTCACTGCGCCTCCGGTGGCAGGAGGCGGTGGGCGGCCCGCCAGGCCTCGGGCAGGGTGGCCTCGAGGGTCGAGTACCGCGCCGAGTCGAAGATGTGCGCAAGGTAGATCTGCTCGGGCCACGCCCGGTGGTATTCCTCAGCGGGGAGCTCGTATTTGAGGCCGTGCAGGGGACCGATCTTGCGATGCCCGTGGGTGTCGTTAAAGTCGATGATCGCGGCCCGTTCCCCGGCGAAATCGCTCCAGCCGTAGCCGAAGATGTCGTCGAAATAGCACGCGACTCGGGGCAACAGCCGCTCGGCGGGTGCCTCGAAAACGGTCAACGCGGCCCGGGTGGCGGTGTACAGATCCAGGTCGAAGGCGGCGAAACCCACCGGCGGCGGTTCGCGGGACAGCCACCCGCCGAGGGTGTCCTCGACCCGGCCGATGACCAACTCCGCCCGGCGCAGGCGGGCCCGGAGCTCCGGCTCGTCCATCGGGAGGATTCCCGGCTCGATGGCCCAGGGCAGGTCCCGGGCATCCTGCGGTGGCGGCATGCCGGTCCCGATGTCGAAGCCGAACACGTCGACTCGCACCGGGAACAGCCTCTCCGCCGCGTCCGCCGCCCACTCGAGGGCGATCAGGCCGTTGCCCCCGGCGACGCCGAACTCGACCGCACTCACCGACGCGAGTCCGAGGGCACTCGCCAGCCGGGCGGCGTGCAGGACCCCCCACAGATACGCGGGACGGCTCCGCGGCCAGCGGTCCCGGGCCCAGACGTAACACCCGGTGGTGCTGGTGCGGTCCGCCCCCGCGCTCGCGTCGGGGGGGGCCACCGGGCGGCGGCCGAAGCGGCGGGTCAAGCGGCGGATCATCGGGCACCGGTGAATCGGTTCAGCCGCCGCCGCACGGCGCGGGCCACACCGGATCCCGCCGGTGCGGCGTCCCCCCGGAAGAGCGTGTTGTGCGCGCGGACGGTGCGGTCGGGCAGCGAGTAGTAGTACATCGCGAGCGAGCGGCGGGCGCGGTCCGGCGGGCAGGCGAGCGGTCGCGGGTGACCGTGGAAGGAGCGCGAGGTGGTGGAGAAAACGACCGCCCGGTTGAACTTCGGCTCGATGAGGACCTGCGGTCCGGACGCCGGGCTCCCCCACAGTTCCAGTGCGCCGCCGAAGGCGGGATCCCAGTCATGGTTCAGGTAGATCAGAAGATTGAGGCGACGTTGCAGCCGGGTGAGCGGGTGCAGGTTGAAGTCGGCGTGCACCTCGAGGAACCCCCCGGCTTGGATCTGGTGCAGGCCGCCGCCGTGCAGGTGCGGATCCGGGACCAGTCCGCCGATGCCGGTGAGCGCGCCGAGGAAATCGAGCATGGTCGCGGCGTTGAGTTCGTGGAGGAGTTGCCGCGTGACCGGTCCCATCGCCGACTCGTCGCGGGACGCCAACTTGCGCTCGTGTTCGCCGTCGAAGCGCCACCAGTCGTCCCGGTCGGGGCTGGGGAACTCGTCCAGGACCCGATCGAGCACGTCGGCAGACAGGAAGGAATCGAAGACAGCGTGCGGGAACGGGGCGGCCGCCGCATAGGCAGCGGCCGTGGACGCCGCCAGCTCGAGCAGGCGGGTTCGGTCGAGGAAGTAGGTCATCGTTGCCGCGCAGTCTAGGCAGCAGACCCGCCGGTCAGGTGGGGATCGTTCGGCCCAGAGCGCGGTACTCGCTGGCGATGGCCCACCACTCGTCGGCTAGTTGAAGGTCCCCGCGGTTCCGGGCCTGGTCGGCGACCCGCCGGGCGATCCGAACATTGAGGCGTCGGAACATTTCCGCCGACACGGCGCCGCGGTATCGGCGGTACACCCGCTGGGTATTGACCATGACGTGGCGCCGGCGGGAGGTCCCGTAGGCCTGGGCCCCGGACGCGTTCCCCACATGCTCGACGACGGCGCCCGGCTCGAACCAGACCCGGTATCCGTGCCGACGGGCGCGCCAGCACCAGTCGACATCCTCCGCGTACATGAACAGTGAGTCGTCGAACCCACCCACCGCGTCGAGCGTGGACCGCGGGATGAGCAGCGCCGCACCGAACGCCCAGTCGACCGTTCGGGGCCGATCGTGGTGCCACGAGCCCTCGAGGCACAGCCGGTCCGCCCACCGCTGTGGCAACCGCTCGCGCAGACCGGAGGCGTAGAGACCGGCGATGGCGAGCGACGGGAACGGGTAGGTCGAATGCTCGAGCCCCCCATCGGGGCGGACCAGGCGGGGCGCGACCGCCGCCACCCGCTCGTGGGCCGCCGCGGCGGCCACGAGGCGGCCCAGCGTGCCGGGACGCGGGCAGGCGTCACTGTTCAACGGGAACAGGAAAGGCGCGCGGCATCGGGCCAGTACGGTGTTGACGCCGCCGGCGAACCCGAGGTTGGTGGCACCCGCGCTCACCTCCACCTCGGGTAGGGCCTGGCGGAGAGCCGCGACGGTGCCGTCGGTGGAAGCGTTGTCGTGAACCACGACCCGGAAGGGGACGCCTTGGTCACTGTTAACCAGGCGGCGCAGCAGCCGGGTCGTCAGCTCGCGGGTGTTCCAGGTCACGACGGCGACATCGACGAGCGGCGGCATATACCGGACGCTACCCGGGCCGACCGGTGAGACGCAGCCGACCGCAGCAACGGCCAGGGCCGCCGGAAGCCGCCGGACGGCCGGAGCCGCCACCGGGCGCGCAGCACCTCGTGGTCCTGGTGCTCGACAGCCTTCGCTACGACTCGTGGGTCGCCGCCGCCCCGGTGGCGCTGTCGCGGATCGGGGCGGTCGAACGGCGATACAGCTACGCCTCCTGGACCGCGCCGTCGCACTTCAACATGTTGATGGGTCTACTGCCTCACACGTCGCCGACGGGAGTCGTCGCGAGCGATTACTACCAACGGGACTTCGCCCGGTACGGCCAGCGACTCGGCGTCACCGGCATCGACTTCCCCCGCTTCCTGCCGCAGCTGTGGCTCCCGCATTTCCTGCGGAGCACCCTGGGCTACCGCACGCACGCCTACGTCTCCATGCCGGTGCTCAATCCGGACACCCCCCTGAACCGGGATTTCGACAGCTACGAGCTGATGCCCCGCCACAACGACCTGGCAACGATCCTGCCGCGGATGCGATTCGACCGGGGGCCGAGCTTCCACCTGGTGAACACCGGGGAGACCCACTACCCCTACGCCCCGCCGGACGAGCCGCCGGACAGTTGGCCCCGGATCTCCGGCCTGCACGGCGCGTTGCGTGACCTGGGCGCCGCGCCGAGCCAAGGGCGCCAGGGGTTGCCGTTCGACCGCGCCGAGTTGCGCGCGCTTCAGGACCGCCAGATCGAGGTGGTGCGGTCCGTGGACACCGTGGTGGAGCGGCTGATCGACATGGTCCCGGACGACACCTGGCTGGTCGTAAC
This sequence comes from Mycobacteriales bacterium, assembly GCA_035533475.1. Taxonomy (NCBI): domain Bacteria; kingdom Bacillati; phylum Actinomycetota; class Actinomycetes; order Mycobacteriales; species Mycobacteriales bacterium. The sequence goes on from DATLTS010000014.1 coordinate 107,381, forward strand.
CAGCGATCACGGGGAACTGTTCGGCGAGGACGGGTTCTTCGGGCACGGGCCGATCGCCCACGAGAAGGTGATCGAGGTTCCGTTCGTCGAAGGCCAGGTCCCACGCTGAAGGCCAGTCCCGCGCTGAGCCGGTCCCGCGCTGAGCCGGCGACGGGCTACATGTAGCCGAGCATCCGCATCGAGGCGTGCAGATCCTCCCGGTTCCCCCCGACCGAGCCGGGGTCTTCGATGACGTCGGTCAGGGTGGCCACGGCCGGGTGATCGAGGGCGGCCCGCAGCCGTGGCAACCGCTGCGACAGCTCCGCCGGAAGCACCCCCGCCGCGTCCAGCGGGGCCAGCTCCTGGGGATCCGACTCGAGGTCGTAGACGTCCTCCCCGCCCGGGTGACGGACCAGTTTGACCCGGTCGTCCCGGGCTGCGGTCAGCGAGCGAGTGAGCCGAACCACCGCAGCCTCCGACAGCCCCCACGCGTCGGCCGCGACCCCGATCCGCGGGTCGTCGGCGTCGGCGAACCCGTCGAGCTGGGCGACGGCGACACCCTCCGGCACCGCCTCCTCCCGCCACACCGCATCGTCCAAACCGGCGGCCGCGGCGAGGAACCCGGGCAGGCTGGCGAGGCTGAACGGACTGGCCGGCACCTCGGGTGCGCCCCGCAGGACGAGCGGGACGTGCGTCAGCCGATCGTCCAACGAGACGGCATGCCCGATCAGGCCACCCTCGCCGAAGTTCTCACCGTGATCACTGGTGACGACGAGCAGCGTGTCGTCGAGGCGTCCACCCTCGGTCAGCGTGTCCAGCAGCCGGCCGAGCCAGTCGTCCATGGAACGCACCGAACGCAGGTAGAGGTGGCGCATCCGGGCCAGCGAGCGCGGCGATGGCCCACGCCCGGTCACGCAGGCCTTGAAGACCCCCTCCAGGGTCAGGTGGCGGCGGGCGTCCCAGCCGGCGAGGGCGCGGGACCACGGGCCGAGGTCGTTGTACGGACGCGGCGGCAGGAACGGCGAGTGGCATTCGAAGACGTTGACGAACAAGAAAAAAGGCCGGCGCGGGTCGGCATCGGCGAGCATGCCGCGAACCGCGCCCTCCACGGCGGTCAGGCCATCGTCGACCTCCGCCCGGATCGCATCCGACAGGTAGGCGAACGACCGGCGCAGACCGGCGCCCGCCACCAGATGGTTGCGCTGGGAGCGCACGGTGACGAACCGCGAAATCCCGAGGTCGAATCCGGACAGCTCGCCCACCCAGACGCTCGCGGACGCGGCCATCGTCTGATACCCGGCGGCCTGGAGCGCGACCGGCAGGTACCGGCGGCCGACCGTCCGCAGCGCCTGGGTGGACACCGACATCGGGCCCTCTGGGGCGTGACTCAGCCGGTGGCCCAGCCCCAACCGCCTGGGCATCAGCCCGGTGAGCATCGACATGTGCGACGGCAACGTCCAGTTCGCGACCGAGAACGCCTGCTCGACGGCCTGCCCGTCGCGCGCGACGGAGTCGATCACCGGGGTCACGTCGGGAGCCGCCCCGTAGGGCGTGAACGCGTCGGCCCGGGCGGTGTCGAAGACCACCAGCACGATGTTCGGGGCGCCGGACGAGGTGGGCACCTAGGGAGGGTACGGTCCGGCGGCCCCAGGGTCGCCGCCGGCCGCCGCCGGCCGCCGCCTGCAAGGTCACACCTCGGCGAGCAGGACGGCCCGCCAGAGGCCTTCCACCTGGTCGGTCTTGGCCAGCTTGTACGCCGTGTGCAGCCTGACCGTTCGGAAACCGGCGTCGATCACCATCTGGGCGAGCACCTCGAGCGACGGCAGCCACCAGACCACGTCATGCCATCCGCCGAGGTACTGGGTCGTCGGCCCGGCCGGTCCGGGCGGGAGGTCAAGGGTCACCGCGTCCGAGATCAGGGCGCGGCCGGCGGTGACCGAGCGGATCCGACGCAGCGCCTCCAGCGGCCGTTCGAGGTGCAACAGCAGATCGGCCACATGAACGAAGTCGAACCGGCCGACCCGCCCGGGATCCAGGTCGTAGACGCTGCCTTCGACCCGGCGAACCGACGACCCGAGCGCGTCGTGGGCGATCCGGAAGCCGGTGCCCAGCGACGTCTGGTGAACCTCGGCGGGGAGCGCTGGACGAGCCTCGGGCGGGAAGTCGAGCCCGGCCACGCTGGGCAGGTCGAGCGCGGTGGTCCGGGCCCCGCGGCGCTCCATTTCGAAGGCCCAGAACCCGTCGAAGGTGGCGACGTCGAGGGCGGTCAGGCCGGCCATGTCTTCCGGCAGGCCGTACCGGGCGACGACCGACCGGTGGTCGAACTGGCCCGGTGTGGTCACATCCCCCGGCAGGTCGATCGTGTGGTACCAGGATCTCGAGGCGACGCGGCGGGCCAGCGCTCCGCTGCCCGGGGCGGCCGGTCGGCCCGCGGGCGACAGGTTCACGAACGCCACCGCTGCGGCCGGATCCCGGGCCCGCACGTGCAGGTCGGGCAGCGGGTCGGCGAAGGTGACGCCGCCCGGCAGCCCGGGTGGCTCGAGAGCCCCGCCGGCTACGGCATCCGCGCGCCGCAGCTCCACCGACATTCGATAGCCGCGCCACCGCCACGACCGGCTGGGCATCTGGTCAACCACCTCCGCGGTGCATCGAACCACCGGGGCCACCCGGCCGCGCCGCCAGGACCTCCTCGTGCAGGGACTCCAGCTCGTCGGCGTACCGGTCGACCGTGTACCGGGCAGCAGTCGTGCGGCCCGCGGCGACCACCCGGTTGCGCAGAGCATCGTCAGCCGCGAGCCGGCGCACCGCGTCGGCGAGCGCCTGCGCGTCCCCGGCCGGGAACACGACGCAGTTGTCGCCGTCGCGCAGGTACTCGGCCGAGCCACCACGCGCGGTCGCGACGACCGGCCGGCCGCAGGCCATCGCCTCCAGCGGAACCAGCCCGAATGGCTCGTCCCATTCGCTCGGAAAAACCACCACATCGGCGGCGAGGTAGCGGCCCCGCAGTTCCCCGCGCGGACACCGGTCGAACTGCACCCGTTCGCCGAGCCCGAGATCCCGCGCGTATGCCGCCAGGTCCGCACGGTGCTGGCTGTGGCCACCGCCGATGATGGTGAGGGTGTGGTCCGCCGGCAGGTGGCGCATGGCCGCGACCGCGGTGTGCGCGCCCTTCGCCGGGTCGACGCGGCCGACGTAGAGCAGCCGCCCCGTCCACGCGCGCCGCGGCGACGCCGACGGGCCACCGGCGGGGAAGTCGACCGGGTCGATGCCTGGGGGCACGACCCGCCCGGCCAGGTCGGGCCAGCAGGCAGCCGTCCGCGCCGCGGTGAACGAGCTCACGAAGGCGGCAACCGACCCGTGCAGGGTCGGCGGCCCGGTCGGGAGTCCCGCCGCCCGACCGGCGAGGCGCCAGAGCCGGGAACGGCGGGCGTGCGCCTGCCACGGAACGAGACCTGGCAGGTAGCACAGCCAGTCGTCACCTACGACAAGGCCCATCGGCAGCCCGAGGCCCTCGACCGTGTTCAGCAGCCCGATGGACAGACCGCCCAGGTGCCACACCGATACGACGTCCGGCGCCATCCGGCGGATCGCGCGCCGAAGATGCCGGCGGTTCGCGGTCTCGGCAAGCAGGCTCGCGAGCGCGGAACCCCGCCGCTCGGACGCCGCCTCCCAGTCCCAGTAGGGGCGCAGCCGGCGCCACACGTTCCGGTCCTCCGGTGCGTCCACGGCCCCCGGAAGCCGGGAGGTGAGGACGCCTACCTGGTGCCCGCGCGCCCGCCAGCGTTCGAGGACGTCCCGGCAGGTGAGCTCGTATCCGCCGTAGAAATGCGGCGGATACAGGTTGGTCAGCGCGAGCACACGCATCGGGCGCGACCCCCCATCACGGGGTCAGGCTACGCGGGGCTGGGAGGCGGGATAGGCCGCCGGGCGCCGAGTGTGCAATTTCCGACACGGGCCCACGCTTGACCGCCGGCAAGGGGCGTCGGAAATTGCACACTCGCGGCTGGTCACGCCGTTTCGAGGGGTTCCTGGCGGGGGTTAGGCTGCGGGAGCATCGGGGCTCCCACCCGGGGCCGGGAGGGGTGACGTGACCGACGAGGTCGGCCCCGGCACCGCGCTGTTGGATCTCGCCGGCCGGCGCACCCCGGTCCACGAGCTGCTCGCGGACGCTTGGCGGATCCGCTCGGTGGTGCTGTTGCTGGCTCGCCGGGAGTTCGTGGTGCGCTACCGACGGGCCGCGCTCGGCAGCCTCTGGGCGATCGCCTTGCCTTTGCTTCAGGCCGTAGTGCTGGCGATCCTGTTCTCCAGGATCGTGCGGCTTCATCAGCCGCATTTCTTCGTCTTCGTCTTCGCCGGGATGACCGCCTGGGGGTTCTTCTCGGCGACCCTCCCCATCGGGGCGACCGCCATCGTCGACGGCTCCCAGCTGTCGAGCAAGGTCTATTTCCCCCGTCTGGTGCTCCCCGTGGCACTGGTTGCAGCCAATGTCTACGTCGTCATCGTGAACAGTGTCATCCTGCTGTTCGCCTGCCTGGTGTCCGGGATCGGCCTCGGTCCGCGAACGGCGCTGCTGATCCCGGCGGTCGCCCTGCTGCTCGCCCTCACCTTGACGCTGTCGCTGCTGCTCTCCGCGCTGCACGTGTACTTCCGCGACATCCGCTACCTCGTGCAGGCGGGGATGTTGCTCCTGTTCTACCTGACGCCGATCTTCTATCCGCTCCAGTTGGCCGGGCACCTGACGCTGATCGACCGGATCAATCCGGTGACCGGCGTTGTCGAGCTGATCCGAGCGGCCACGATCGGCGCCGATCCGCACACCACGAGCTCGGTTATCGGCTGCTGCGCGTGGATCGTCGGCACCGGTGCGGTGGCGCTCGCGCTGCACAGCCGCTACGACCGGCTGTTCTCGGATCTGCTGTGACCGAGCCGGCGATCCAGCTCAGCGCTTTGGGCAAACGCTACGTCCAGTACCGGGACACGCCGACCCTGGTTTCAGCCGCGCGCGGGCTCGGCCGGCGGACCCGGCGCGGCACCCTGTGGGCGGTCCGTGGTGTCGACCTGGTCGTTGAGCCGGGGCTGGCCCTCGGGGTGATCGGCCGTAACGGGTCCGGCAAGTCGACCCTGCTCCAGCTTCTTTGCGGGGTCACGGGCCCCACCGAAGGGCGGCTCCGGGTCCGTGGCCGGATCGCGCCGCTGATCGCGGTGGGGGTCGGGTTCCATCCGGAGCTGACCGGGCGGGAGAACGTCTTCATCAACGGCAGCATCCTCGGGCTGACCCGTCCGGAGATCGCGCGGCGCTTCGACGAGATCGTGGCCTTCGCGGAGATCGAGAACTTCATCGATACGCCGGTCAAGTTCTACTCGTCCGGCATGTTCGTCCGGCTCGGCTTCTCGGTGGCGGTGTGCGTCGACCCCGACGTCCTGCTCATCGACGAGGTGCTGGCGGTCGGGGATCTGGGCTTCCAGATGAAGTGTGTGGACCGGATGCGCCAGGCCCGCGACCGCGGCGCGACCGTGGTCCTCGTCAGCCACAACCTGAACGCCGTCCGCAACATGTGCGACCGGGTGGTGGTCCTCGAATCCGGCCGGCAGGTCTTCGACGGCGCCCCCGCGGAGGCCGTGTCCGCATTCCACCGGTTGATCGCCGAGAACCGGGACCCGGAGGGTAGCGAGATGTCCTGGGGCGGCCGGGCGGTCGGCGGCCGGGCGGCCATCGGCAACGTCGAGCTGATCGACGCCGACGGGAAACCGACGACGATCGTGGCCTCCGACGCGGAGGTGACGATCCGGCTGCGGGTCCGGGCGCTCCAACCGATCGAACGACCGTTCCTCGGGTTGTACGTGGGCGCGGAGAACGGCACCCGCGTGTACAGCGACAGCGGGTACGAGCATCCGATGCCCGCCCTGGCGGCCGGCGAGGAGCGCGAGTGCCGGATCCGGTTCCGCCCGACCCTGGTCACCGGGACCTACTCGTTCCAGGTCAGCCTGGCCGACCGGAAGGAGCGCTCCGGGGAAACCGTGCAACTCGCGGTGGGCCCGCAGATCCTCGCCTTCGTCACCGGCCGGTCGCTCGCCAGCGGCGTGGCCGACCTGCGCGCGGAATTCGACGACGTCTCTACCGAGTAGGCCGGCCGGTCAGCGGTGGTCGAGGCGACCCCGCAGATGGCGGAGATGGCGAACCGGGCGTGGTGGCTCGTCGTCAACCGGGAGGCAACGGAATGGCCCCGCGCGCGTAACTGAGCCCCTGAACCGGTACGACGGCGCCACGCCGCACAAGATGAAGCACAGGGTCGCCGGACTCATCGTGGCTGGGGATCGCGGTGATCCGGATTGGAGTAGGCGACGGTCACCCTGAGGGCTCGTCGGTGGCGGCAGACACCGCACGTGCAAAGGTCATGCATTCCCAGTGTTTTCACAGCGATAACGACCGGTAGTCGTGAGCCGCGTCTGCTATATCTCTGTGCGGCGGCTGCGTCTAACAGCTGGCCTGAGCGCCGCCGTGCGTCGGCGCGGACGAGGGAGGTAAACCCCGATGCGGGTGCTCGTGCTCGGCGGCGATGGCTTCTGCGGTTGGCCGACCGCGCTGCACCTGTCCGAGCGTGGCCATGAGGTCAGGATCGTCGACAACTTCGCCCGCCGCGTCGCGGACATCGAACTGGAGGTGTCGAGCCTCACACCGATCACGCCGTTGGGCACCCGGCTGGCGGCGTGGCGGGAGCTGACGGGACGGGAGATCGGCTTCGACCGAATCGACGTGGCAACGGAATACGAACGGCTGGCTGGTCTGCTGACCGCCTGGCGGCCGGACACGGTGGTGCACTTCGCGGAGCAACGCGCCGCGCCCTACTCGATGAAGTCGAGCTGGCACAAGCGCTACACGGTCTCGAACAACGTAAACGCCACGCACAACCTGCTGGCCGCACTCGTTGACGTCGGCCTCGACGCCCACGTGGTGCATCTGGGAACCATGGGTGTGTACGGCTACGGCACGGGCGGTGCCCGTATCCCGGAGGGGTACCTCACCGTCGGGGTCCGCGGTGCGGGCGGCCAGTGGGTGGAGCGGGAGGTACTGCACCCGACGGATCCCGGCAGCGTCTACCACCTGACCAAGACGCAAGATCAGTTGACGTTCGCCTACTACGCCAAGAACGACGGGGTGCGGATCACCGATCTTCACCAGGGCATTGTGTGGGGCACCCAGACCGAGCAGACCCGCCGGGACGCACGACTGATCAACCGCTTCGACTACGACGGGGACTACGGGACGGTCTTGAATCGCTTCTTGATGCATGCCGCGATCGGGTATCCCCTGACCGTTCACGGGACCGGTGGCCAGACCCGGGCCTTCATTCACATCCGGGACACTGCCCGCTGCATCGAGTTGGCCGTCGCGAGCCCGCCGCCTGCCGGATCCCGGGTGCGGATCCTCAATCAGATGACGGAGACGCATCGGCTCATCGACCTCGCCAAATTGGTGTCACGGCTCACCGGTGCCGAAATCGCCTTCGTCGACAACCCACGCCAGGAGGCCGTCGAGAACGACCTGGACGTCGTCAACGACGGCCTGCTCGAGCTCGGCCTGGCCCCGCTACTGCTGGAAGAGGGGCTGCTCGGCGAGGTCACGGAGATAGCAGAGAAGTACGTGCACCGCTGTAATCGCGACGCGATCCCGTGCCGTTCGCTGTGGCGGCGACCCTGACCTGCCCGAGCCCGACCCTCGCGGTCCGCCCGTGAGCTGGCTGTCCGGTGAGCGCATCGTCGTGACCGGGGGGGCGGGATTCATCGGCCGGGCACTGGCCCGAGCGTTTCGTGATGGCGGCGCGGAGGTCACGGTCGCGGACCTACACGCCCACCCGGATCTGCCGAGCGTGCCCGGCGACCTGACCGAGCCCGGCGCGGTGGAACGCGCGGTACGACCCGGCACCACTGGCGTCGTACATACCGCGGCCCGCACCTCGGTCCTCAAGTCTTTGCAGGAACCGGATCTCGTCTACCGGACGAACGTGGCCATGACCGCCGCCTTGCTCGAGCGCTGCCGAGCGCTCGAGGTGCCGCGCCTCATTTTCACCTCGACCAACGCGGTCGTAGGAGCGGTCGACGGTGAGCTGATCGACGAGCGAAGCCCGCTCCGGCCCCGGACTCCGTACGGCGCCAGCAAGGCGGCCGCTGAGATGCTCCTCGCCGGCTATGCGAACGGGTACGGCCTCGCCGCCACGTCGCTGCGTCTGACCAACGTGTACGGGCCGGGAATGACGGCCAAGGACAGCCTGGTCCCGCGACTGATGCGGGCCGCGGCGTCCGGTTCGCCGATCGAGATTTACGGGGACGGAGAGCAGGTCCGCGACTTCGTCCACCTAGACGACGTCGTGGTGGCCGTGCGCCTGGCGTGGGTGCAACGCGTCGTCGGGCCGATCCTCGTCGGGGCGGGCCACTCGGTGTCGGTCAACACCATGGTCGACCTGTGTGAACAGGCAAGCGGCCGGGCGATCACCCGCACCGGCAGCCCGTCCCGGCCCGGCGAGATGCGCCAGGTCGTGGTTGACATCGGTCGGGCCCGCGCGCTCGGGTATCGGCCGTCGGTCGATCTCGCCGAGGGGTTGGCCGGCGTGTGGGCCGACTTTCGGCCTCACGAATCGTGACCCCCGACGAGGAAACAGCCCTCGCCCGCTTCCACGCCGACTATCCCCAGCCAGGACCTTGTGAGTTGGCAGTGGTCATCGCGGCCTTCAACGAGGAGTCGAATATCGGCGCCGTCCTGGCGGACATACCAGCGACGGTCGTCGGCCTGCGGGCGACCGTCATAGTGGTGGATGACGGATCAACCGACCGGACCGCCGACGTGGCCCGCGTCCATCACGCGTTGGTGGGGGAGCTCGGACGCAACCACGGTCAAGGCGTGGCGCTGCGGTTGGGCTACCGGCTCGCCCGCGACCTCGGTGCCAGCTACATCGCTACCCTCGACGCCGACGGTCAATACAGTCCCTCTGACCTGCCGGTCGTACTCGCCCCACTGCTGGCCGGTCAGGCCGACTTCGTCACCGGCTCGCGCCGGCTCGGCAGCTCGATCGCGCCCACCCTGGCCCGGCGAATTGGTACGGTCATCTTCGCCGCGCTGGCCAGCCGGCTAGTCGGCCAGCACCTGACCGACACCTCCAACGGGCTACGTGCCATGCGAGCCGAGGTGACCGCCGCGGTCACCCTGCGCCAGCCCCAGTACCAGGCCGCCGAACTGCTGCTCGAGGTTCTCGCTTCCGGCTACCGCCTCGCCGAGGTCCCCACCGTCATCCATCGCCGGGCGTCGGGCCGCAGCAAGAAGGGCCCCAGCCTGGTGTACGGCTACCGGTACGCGCGGGTCATGGCAGGCACCTGGCGCCGGACGGCCCGTCGCCGCTGAGCTGGCTTGCGGCGCTCGAGCACGCCGGCCGGGTCGGGTGCCGAAGCCAATTCTCGAGTGGCGCAAGGAAGCCCAGCGCCGAAGACCCTGGGGCGGCGCGGATTCACAGTGAATTCACGGGAAGCAGTGGCAACGGCCCACCGGTCACGGCAGGGTCGGTGTCGTAGAGTCGCGCCCGATGCCCCGTCGCCAATCAGCCGTTCGGTCGGCTGCCGGCCCCGGCGCCACACGTGCGAGCGTCAACGAGCCGGACCGCACGGTCACGGTTATGGAGCTCGTCCTGTGCCTAAGCATCGCGGCCGTGGCCGTGTTCGCGTGGATGGCCCTGCTCCTACTGGACAACCACGTGGGCACACTGGTCGACGTCGCCGTCGTTGCGGCGGCGTGCTACGCCGCGCTTCTTGTTCTGCTGTGGCGGCGGTGGCATCGGCCGGCGATCCGCACCGATCCCGCAGGCTTGGCCATCACCGTGGTGGCCGGAGCGGTGGGGGCTTTCTTCTTCTTCCCGGGCTTCCACTACGGGGTCACGGACAAGGACCCCGGCGGATACATCGAGATTGGGGCGGCATTCGCCCGACACGCTTCCTACTCGTTCACCGACGTTCTGGCCCAGCATGTGCCGGGGATCGTCACCCAGTCGCCTGGTGCGCGCTTTCCGGCGGTGTGGCAGGCCGGCCCGCACACGGTCATACCGCAGTTTTACCATCTGTGGCCCGCGCTGCTGGCCATGGCCTACGACGTCGGCGGCCTGCGGCTCGAGGTCGAGGTAACCCCTGCGCTGGGGGTGCTCTCCGTCATGGCGTTTGCCGCTTTGCTCCGGCGGGCCGTGCGCCATCGGGCGGGGCTGGCAGCATCTGCGGTCGGGGGGCTGCTGCTGGCGACGAACATGCTCGAGGTCTGGCAGGCCAAGTACCCAACTGCCGAGATGTTGTCGCAGTTGCTGATCGTCAGCGCCCTGCTGGCAATCGCCCTCGCCCTGGACACCGGCTGGGCGCCGGCGGCCGGGCTGGCCGGACTGCTCGTCGGCGTCGATTGGCTCGCGCGGGCCGACATCGTGCTACTCGCGGCGATCGCGGTCCTTATCGGGGCGCTCCTCGTCGCGCTACGCCGATGGGACAGTCGCTGCTGGTGGTTCGTCGCGGGCCTCGGTGTCACCTTGCCCCACGTGCTATGGCAGGCGTACGCCGGCGCCGACGACTACACCATCAGCAACGGCGTTCCCGCCTTGCACCTCCTCATCGAAGGGACGGTCGGCGCGTTCGCCGCAGCGGTGCTGTTTCGCTGGGCCGCGCGCCCGGCTCTCGACTGGATCGCCGAAGGCCTCAATCGAAAGCACTGGCAACGCCGCGGCGGTGCCGTGGTGTGCGTCACCGCCGTGGCACTCCTTGCCGCGGGCTTCCTACGTCCGTGGTACGACGTCACGCACACCGTGATCAGCGGCACCCGATTGCCCACCTACAACGAGGAGAACCTCCGCAACCTGTCCCGATTCCTCACGCTGCCCGGAATCGCGCTCGCGGTCGCCGGACTCGCGTCACTGGCGCTGAGGCGGTGGCGTGCGACCCTGTGGCTCATCGCCATCCCGGCCCTGCTGGTCGCGCCCGTATATCTCTACGATCTGCACAACGTGTCTCGGCTCATGCCCGGTGGCAGGCGCTACGTTCCCGAGGTGTTACCCGGCTTCCTTATCCTGATCACGCTCGCGCTCGTCGCGGGAATGGGGTGGCGGCTGCGGCGGCGGGCGCCGCTTCGCCTACCGGCGATCGCCGCAGCGGTGGGACTCCTAGTCGTCTTCGTGTGGCAGTCGGCGCCGCTGCGAATGCACGACGAAGAGGGTGGCTCGCTCGCGGTCAGCGCTGCGCTGGCATCCACCGCGCAGGGCCGCACCGGCGTCTACCTGTTCCAGTGGAAAGGCCCGACGGTCTGTTGCACAGAGCCGGAGTACCTCTTCGGCGGCGCGATATGGCTGGAGCGCGGCGAGTACTCCGCCCTGCTGCCCTATGATCCCCATCTCGACGCCGGCTACGTGCGCAGTGTGCTGGCCGGCATGCCGGGCTCTCCGGTCTTCGTGATCTGGGACGGCACCAGCTCGCCGCCGCCGCTTGCGCGCCTCTCGCTGACCGCGGTCCGCCACATCCAGACTGGGCTCCCGGTGTGGAACGAGTCGTACGTGGCGCGGCCGACTGGCGAGGCGGTCCCGATTCCGCTCGACTTCACGGTGTGGCGGGTCACCAGCTGACAACCGCGCGTCAACCCGACCGAGGGCCCCGGAAGTTACCGCGGCGCCCATCTTTGGCGGACCTCGGGGCACGGTGTTGCCACATCCCGTGCACCACGTGCGGAGACGGAAGCTGAGAGTTCGTTGAGAAACACGCCGGGCGGCGCGCCCCGGGGGGACGCCACTGACCCGTCAATGAGACGCTCAGGCAGAGAGGGTGCCCAGCCAGCTCGGCGTCGGGCATTCCGCGAAAGGAGACCTATGCCCCGGCCGGTACCTCCGGGCGGGGACACGTCCAACCGCTGGATAGGCCTGCAAAAGATGCTGGCGGACCCCCTGCGGGAGCACCCAGCCCTGAAAAGGTCCTTGCGCGTCGGCGGCTACCTCCTGTGCGGGGCCCTGCTCGCCGACGTGGGCTACCGGGCGTCCACGAGGTTTTCCCCGGAACGGCTGCGTGCCGCAGACCTCGCGCTTTGCCTGGTCCTGGGCATCATCTCGTGGACAGCGCTGGGTTGCGGCTGGGCAGTGCTCAGCCATCGCTGGATCGGCCCTCGCGCGGCGCTGTGGATCTGGGTGCGCACCCAGTTGCTGCGCTACCTTCCGGGCGCCGTATGGGGGCCAGCTGCCCGGGCCCGTGGCGCGACGACCCGGCTGGGGCAAGGCGTAACCCTGGTCGTGACCGAGAGCGTCCTCGCGCTCGGCGTCGCTAGCACCGTAGGCTCCGCGGTGCTAGCCGCCTCCGCAAGCCGGGCATGGGTCGTCGCTGCCGCCGGTGGCATGCTGATCCTCGCCGGAACCGCCGGGCTGAGTCGACGGTTAGGGCTCGGGCCGGGGACCATCGTTGCCGCGATCGGTTGCTATGTCGTGAGTTTCCTGACGTACGGCGCCATGGCGTTGACCGCGCAGGTCGCCGTCGGCCCCGTGGCCCGGCCGGGCCAGGTCTTCGGCGTCTCGCTCATCGCGTGGGTCGCGGGCGTCGTCGTGGTCACCGCTCCCGGCGGGCTTGGTGCCCGCGAGGCCGCCTACGTGGCGCTGCTCGCCGGCTTGCTGTCGAATACCGGGCCACTCTCGGCCGGGGCGGTAGCCGGCCGTCTGGTGATGTTGTTATCGGAGGTGGTCGTGCTGGCCGCGGTGGCCGCGGCTCGGACCCGCCGCCGGTCGGAGAGGCGCGTCGATCCTTCGCAGCCAACCCAACCCCGGTCGGCCAAAGTCGATGAGCAGCGTGTGGCTGTCACCGGGGCCACAACCGCCTGACGGAGCCACCGCGGCTCAGCGCCCGCGAACGCGGCGAGAAGGGCCCGTTCGGACCGCCACTGCCGGCGTAGCTGGCCGACTGCTACCCGGCGCCCACCCGCTGGGCCGCGCTGGGCTCTCGAGCGTCGCGGCGGCGTCCCGGCGAGGGGTTCTCGGCGGGCAGTCGGACGATGAATTCGGCCCCGCCGCCGGGTGGCGCGGCCAGCTGCACATCACCGCCATGCGCTCGTACGATCGCCGCCACGATGGCCAGCCCCAGACCGACTCCGGTGATGCCGCCGGCTTGCCGGGGCCGGGCAGGGTGCACCCGGTAGAACGGGTCGAATACGTGCGCTCCATGTACAGGTTCGATTCCGGAGCCATGGTCACGGACGCTGATCACCACGACCGGACCGTCCTCGTGGACAGCGACGTCGATCGGTGCAACGGAGGGGGTGTGGACGACCGCGTTGGCGAGCAGATTCGCGATGACTTGATGTAGCCGGTCGTTGTCGCCGCGGACGTGAACCGGGCCCGGCGCCGACAAGCCGATCGCTCGCCCGGGGGCGACCGTGCGCGCGTCCGCGACAGCGTGCTCTGCGAGCAGCGCTACGTCGACCCGCGCCTTCTGTAACGGCCGGCCCATGTCGAGCCGAGCGAGAAGAAGAAGGTCCTCGACGAGTCGGGTCATTCGGACGGACTCGCCCTGGATCCGTTCGAGTGCGACCCTTCGCTCCGCCGGGGTGTGGGCTGCCGCTGTCTCGAGCAGGTCGGCGTAGCTGCGGATCGAGGTGAGTGGCGTTCGCAGCTCGTGCGAGGCGTCCGCGACGAATCGGCGCAGCCGGGATTCGGAAGCTTCCTTGGCGACCAGCGCGGCCTCGTTCTCGGCGAGCATCCGGTTCAGGGCTGCGGTGACTCGCCCGATCTCGGTCTCGTCCTCGGCACCGGCAATCCTGCTGCCACGCGCACCAGCGGTGATGGCCGCCGCGGTGTCGGCGATCGCGTCGAGGGGGCGCAGCCCCCGGCGAACCACCACTAATGCGAGAAAGCCGAGCAGAGCCAGCAGAGCCACTCCCCCGATGACCTCCACCGTCAACAGCCGCTGAAGGGTCGACGTCGCATCCGTCATCGGGATGGCGACCAGCAGGACGGCGCGCGACCCAGGCAACCGGCTACTCGCTATTCGGTACTGGACGTGCCCAGAGCTGGCCGTGTAGTAGTCAGCGCCCGATCCATCCACGTCCGGGGCGGGAATACTCGCGAGCATCGTGATCACCGGCGCGAAGGCGAGGACGGGCGGCTGGTGTGGTGGACCCGCAGCGACACCGATCGCCGGGGCTCCCACCAACCGAACTTGCGCGGCGTCTCCCGGGGGCAGCGCGTCCCCCAACGCCCGTTGGATCGCGCGCACGGCGCTCGGTAGGTTCGAATCTCCGTGCGCCGAGCGAAGCGCAGACCGGACGGAGACCGCGGCAGCCCTCTCGGTAGCGAGCGCATCGGTGTCCGTGCGGTGCAGGACGAAGGCACGGACCGCGCCGTAAGTAGTGGCGGCGAAAGCCACGAGACCGAGTGCGACGACGGCGAGTAGTCCCAGGACCAGTCTCCGACGTAGGGACCGGGCGCGGCCTTTCACAGCGTCTTCTCCGGCAGTCGCAACATGTAGCCGACCCCGCGCACGGTGTGGATCAGCGGAGGCCCCAACGGATCAAGCTTGCGCCGAAGGTAGGAAACGTAGGTCTCCAGGAGATTCGGATTACCACCGAAGTCGTACGACCAGACGGCCTCGAGCAACTCCCCCTTGGTCAGGACCCGCCCGATGTTGACCATAAGGTAACGGAACAAGTCGAACTCCGTGCTGGTCAACCCGACGAGCGTGCCTCCTCGCCGGACCTCCCGAGTCTGCGTGTCGATCTCGACATCGCCGCAGCTCAGCCGGGACTTCGTGTGGCGCCGCAGATCGGCGGTGCGTCGCAGGATCGCCCGGACCCGGGCCAGTAGCTCGGCTACAGCGAACGGTTTGGTGAGGTAGTCATCCCCCCCTGCCGACAGACCCTGAATCGTGTCCTCGGTCCCGTCACGGGCCGACAGGAACAGGATGGGCACATCCGAACCCGAGGCCCGAATCTCGCCGCAGACTTCAATTCCATCCAGGTCCGGCAACATGACGTCGAGGATCACGATGTCCGGTTGGAAGTGGCCGACGGCATCGATCGCCGCCCGGCCATTGTCGATCTTGATGGCCTCGTAGCCAGCGTGCCGCATCGCCATCAGAACAGCGTCCGCGATGAAATCGTCGTCATCGACGACCAGAACGCGCCCGCCGTTCTCGTCGGCAACGGCTCCGCCTGCGGGTTCAGGCGTTCGCACTAGGCTCACGGCTCACCAGTATGGGCCCCTTGCTGAGAGCCACCTGAGGCGCCCGCGACGTTCAACTGCCCCCACGCGGGCGGCCGGCCCGTGCCATCCGCTGGCCAGGCCGGCTACAGGACCGGGGTGCGGTGGCGGAGCGAGCCGCGCAGCATCGCCGCGATCTCCGCGACGTCGACGAGGAACTGCCCGGGCAGGGCGGCGGTGCGCAGCACCCGGTCCGGCGATCTCGGCGTCACGCACAGCCAGTCGTGCAGCCACGGCACCGCCAGCAGGACCAGCGGCGAGCGGCGACTGCGGGCCACCGCCGCCGAGGCCGCCACCAGCAGGAGCAGATGCGGATGGGTCGGCTTCCAGAAGATTCCCCCGTAGAGCAACGCGCGCCGGGCGGCGGGGCGGCGGCGGAAAACGGCCGGGATGTCGGCCCAGGCCGACTGGGCCCGGATGGTCTGCCAGACGGTGGACGGCCGCACGTCGTGGTAGACCACGGCTGTCTCGACGAACACCGGCTCCGAACCGGTTTCGATGATCCGCCAGGCCAGCTCGGTGTCCTCCGCGGCCACCCGCCGGAACTTCTCGTCGAACCCGCCGACCGTCTCGAGGTCCGCGCGGGCGAAGAACGCGTTGGCGGTGGCGAACCAGAACGCGACCGTGCTGTCGACGAGCGGTACGTAGTAGAACGGCCGGTAGGACTCGAGCTGGTCGGGGTGCGCGCGGACCACCCCGGCGGCCACCCGGCGCCCCGGGCGCTCCATGACCGCGAGCCCCGCGGCCAGCCACTGCGGGGTGGGCACGCAGTCGTCGTCGGTGAACGCGATGACCGGCGCCCGCGCGGCCCGCCAGGCCCGGTTGCGCCCGGCGGCCGGGCCGAGTCCGGGCTGATTGCGCAGCACGGTCAACGCGAAGGGCGCATCCGCTGCCAGTTCCTGGAGTGTTGCCCAAGTGTCGTCGCTGGACCCGTTGTCGACGATGACGACCTCGAGGGCGTCGGGCCCGATCGTCTGCGCGATGAGCGCCTCGACCAGCCGGGGCAGCAGCTGGGACCGGTTGTGGGTGGACACGCAGACCGCCACCCGCGCCGGCGGCGAGACCGGGCGGCCGGTCACGTCACCCGGCACCGGGTTGGCCGCGGCGCGGCGGGTGGTCGGGTCGGTGTCGGTGACGGCGGGCTCAGCCGACGTCGGCGATCTCGCGGTCGCGCAGGTGGCCGTCGAGCTTGCGCTTGATCCGCTGCAACGCGTTGTCGATCGACTTGACGTGCCGGCGCAGGACGCTGGCGATCTCGTGGTAGCTCTTGCCGTCGACGTAGAGGCGGAGCACCTCGGCTTCGAGGTCGGAGAGCACCTCGTCCAGATGGGCCTGCATGGCCCGGATCCGGTCCGAGGAGATGACGAGGTCCGCCGGGTCGCAGATCGACGTCGTGGGGATGACGTCGGCGAGGCAGCGGTCGCCGTCCTCGTCGGAGCTCAGCGGCCGGTGGAAGGAAACGTAGTTGTTCAGCGGCGTGTGCTTCTGCCGGGTCGCGGTCTTGATCGCGGTGATGACCTGGCGGGTCACGCACAGCTCGGCGAACGCCCGGAAGGAGGTGGACAGCGCCGGGTTGAAGTCCCGGATCGCCTTGTAGAGCCCGATCATGCCTTCCTGGATGATGTCCTCCCGGTCGGCTCCAACCAGGAAATAGGAGCGCGCCTTGGACCGGGCGAATGAGCGGTACTTGGTTAGCAGCAGGGTGAGGGCCTCGTCGTCGCCGTCACGCACCGCGGCGACGAGGTCTTCGTCCGCGCCCCCCCCGACCACCTGGGCTGCGGGGGTTTCCGCAGGACTCACGCTCGGGTTCCTTCGGTCGGCCGGTTGGACGGTTCGTCGCACGAGCAGGCCCTTACTGTAAGACGGCGGTGGGCGTCTGAACATCGGGTGCTGTCACAACAACGAGCAGGCGTCTTTGGGGTTACGGGCGAACCTACCACCGCGAAAACCGCACGAGATGGACGGAAATACCGCGAATCCGGCATACCTCTCCGGTCCGGACCGCCCGGCAGGATTGTGAGCCGTCCTAAATCGCGGCGGACCGCCGCCGCTCCGCGATCGCGTGCAGCACGATGCCCGCGGCGACCGAGGCGTTCAACGACTCGACCCCACGCGCGACGTCGATCCGCGCCGTGAGGTCGCAGGTGTCCGCGACCAGCCGGGACAGCCCGCGCCCCTCCGCGCCGACGACCACGACGATCGGATCGAGCCCCACCGAGAGGTCCGCGATGTCGAGGGCCCCGGCGCCGGTCAGCCCCACGACGACGAGCCCCTGCTCGGCGTAGCTGCGCAGGGATCGCACCAGGTTGGTCGCCCGGGCGACCGGCAGCCGGGCCAGGCTGCCCGCACTGGCCTTCCAGGCGGCCGCCGTCACCCCGGCGGCCCGGCGCTCCGGGACGAGCACGCCATGGCCACCGAACGCGGCCACCGAACGGGCGATGGCCCCGAGGTTGCGCGGGTCGGTAACCCCGTCGCAGGCGACGATCAGCGCCGGCTCGGCGGCGTCGACGGCGCGGGCGAGCAGGTCGTCGGGATGGTGGTAGGCGTATGGGGGCACGGTCAGGACCAGCCCCTGGTGCGCGACCGCCAGCCGGTCGAGCTCCGGACGCCCGGTCTCGAGGATCGCGACCCCCTGCTCGGCGGCGAGCCGCAGCGCCTCCCGCAGCCGCGGGTCGGCCTCGACCCCGGTGGCGACGTGCAGGGCGGTCGCGGGCACTCGGGCCCGGAGAGCTTCGACGACCGGGTTGCGCCCGGCGACGACCTCGGTCTGCCCGGCGGCCGGACCGCGCCGGGGGCCACCGGCCGGACGGCGTTCGGGGCGTTTCGCCGCGGCGGCCGCCCGGCGGGCCGCCGGGTGTCCGGGTCGCTGCTCGGCCGGCGGGGTGGGCCCACGGCCCTCGAGCCGGCGTCGGTTGTGCCCTCCGGTGCCGACCTGCGGGGCCCGCCGGCGTGGTTTGCCGGTCACGTCAGCCGCCAGCGCGGGCCGTCCGGGGTGTCCTCGATGACCAGCCCCGCGTCGCTCAGCGCGTCCCGGATCCGATCCGCCTCGGTGAAGTCCCGGCGCCCGCGGGCGCCGGTGCGCGCGTCGAGGGCGATCGCGACCAGCGCGTCGACGGTCTCGTGCAGCCGGCCACCCGCCGCCTCCGGCCACTGGGTCAGCGGGTCCAGACCGAGCACGGCGAGCATGCGTTGCACGACGTGCACCTGCCCGGCGACCAGGCCGAGGTCCCCGTCGGCCAGCGCCCCGTTGCCCTCCCGGACCGCGTCGTGCACGACCCCGAGTGCCCGCGGGACGGCGAGGTCGTCGTCCATCGCCGCGGCGAACGCCTCCCACCAGCCGGCCGACGCGTCCGTAGCCGCGGTCGGCAGGTCGCCGACCCGCTCGACACCGTTGCGGAGGAACGTCTCGAGCCGGCGCAGCGCGGCGTCGGCCTCGGTGAGGGTGGCGTCGGTCCAGGTGATCTCCGAGCGGTAGTGCGCCGCCCCGAGCGCGTAGCGCAACGCCGCCGGCCGGGTCCGGGCGAGGACGTCGGCCACGACGAGCGAGTTCCCCACCGACTTGCTCATCTTCGCCGATCCCACGTTGACCATGCCGTTGTGCAGCCAATACCGCGCAAAGCCGTCCCCGACCGCGGCGGACTGGGCGACCTCGTTCTCGTGGTGGGGGAATAGCAGGTCGAGGCCGCCACCGTGTACGTCGAAGGTCTCGCCGAGGTAGTGGGTGGCCATCGCCGAGCACTCCAGGTGCCAGCCCGGCCGGCCGGGGCCCCACGGGGTGTCCCACGCCGGCTCACCCGGCTTCGCGCCCTTCCAAAGCGCGAAGTCGAGTGGGTCGCGTTTCGCCCGCTCCGGATCCGTCGTCTCCGTGACCAGCATGGCGTCCGGGCGTTGTCCGGACAGCGATCCGTAGCCCGGGAAGGAGCGCACGTCGAAGTAGACGTCCCCCCCGCTGGGATAGGCATGGCCGGCGTCGATCAGCCGGGAGACCAGGGCCAGCATCTGCGGGACGTGACCGGTGGCCCGGGGCTCCACGGTCGGCGCCAGCACCCCCAGCGCGTCGTACGCGGCGGTGAAGGCCCGGCTGTTGCGCTCGGCGAGCGCCCACCAGGGCTCGCCGGCGTGGGACGCCGCGTGCAGGATCTTGTCGTCGATGTCGGTGACGTTGCGGGCGACGACGACCTCGAAGCCGCTCGCGGTGAGCCAGCGGCGCAGGATGTCGAAGGAGATCGCCGAACGGACGTGACCGAGGTGCGGGGCGGCCTGCACGGTGGGGCCGCACACGTAGATGCTGGCCATGCCGGGGCGCAGCGGCTCGAACGCGCGGAGTTCCCGGCTGCGGGTGTCGTGCAGCCGCAACATCGGCCCACCCTATTGGCGCGGCGCCGGCGCGCTCAGTGGCTGAGCCCGGGGTGGTCGGCGTCGCCGGCGGTCGCGGCCCGGGCCCATGTCCACGGGTACTCCGGGTCGGCGCACTCGACGGCCGCCGGCCCGAGCTCGAGCGGGCGGAAGGTGTCGACCATGACCGCCAGCTCGTCGGTCCCCGGTTTGCCGAGCGCGGCCTCGACGCTGCCCGGCTGCGGGCCGTGGATGAAGCCCGCCGGATGCAGCGAGATCGACCCGGGCCCGATGCCGGCGCCCTTGCGGGACATGAAATCGCCGCCGACGTAGAACAGCACCTCGTCGGAGTCGACGTTCGCGTGGTTGTACGGGACGGCGATTGCCGTCGGGTCGAAGTCGAATGGCCGCGGGCAGAACGAGCAGACCACGAAGTTCGGCCCCTCGAAGGTCTGGTGCACCGGCGGCGGCGCGTGGAACCGCTTGACGATCGGTTCGAAGTCGTGGATCGAGAACAGGTACGGGTAGAGGTAGCCGTCCCAGCCGACGACGTCGAACGGGTGGTGGGCGTAGGTGTAGCGGGTCAGCCCGGCCCGGTGCCGGACCAGGACCGGCACCTCGGCGTCCTCGGCGAGCAACGGCTCGTCCGGGCCACGCAGGTCCCGCTCGCAGAACGGGGCGTGCTCGAGCAGCTGCCCGTACGGCGAGAGGTAACGCCGGGGTGGATGCACGTGCCCGCGGGCCTCGACGACCAGCGCGCGCAGCGGCGACTCCCGCGGCAGCCAGCGGTGCGTGGTCGAGGTCGGGATCACCGCGTAGTCGCCGGCGACGACGTCGAGTACGCCGTAGCTCGTCTCCAGCCGGGCCGACCCGGACTCGACGTAGACGATCTCGGCCCCGATCGCGTTGCGGTACAACTCGCTCGCAGCCTCGGCGGCGAGGTAGCTGATCCGCACGTCCTCGTTGGCGAGCAGCAGCTGCCGACCGGTGACCACGTCCCCGCCGGTGCTCAGCTGATGGGTGTGCAGGTGCCGCGGCACGAGCGGCAGGTTCGGTGTCGTCGCCCGCGACACCGGATCCTCCGCTACCGCCTCGGCTTTCAGGATCGCCGTCGGCGGATGGCGGTGGTAGAGCAACGAGGAGTCGGAACTGAAGCCCTCTTCGCCGACCAGCTCCTCGGCGTAGAGGCCGCCGTCCGGGCGGCGGAAGGCGGCGTGCCGTTTCGCCGGGACCTCACCGACCCGACGGTAGAAGGCCATGCCCGGACCCTACGACAGCGCGGCGGCCGCGAGGCTCAGCGGCGGAAGACCAGTGCGGTGGCCACCGCGGCCACGCCCTCCCCGCGGCCGGTGAGGCCGAGCCCGTCGCTCGTCGTCGCGGCCACGCTGACCGGAGCGCCGGCGGCGGCGGTCAGCGCGGCCTCCGCCTCGACCCGCCGGGCGGCGAGCCGCGGACGGTTGCCGATCACCTGCACGGCGATGTTCCCGATCGAGTAGCCGGCACCCTGCACGAGGTGGACGGTGGCGGTGAGCAGCGCCACCCCGGTCGCGTTGGCCCAGCTGGGGTCGTCGGTGCCGAAGACCGAGCCGAGGTCACCGAGGCCGGCCGCGGACAGCAGCGCGTCGCAGGCCGCGTGCGCCGCGACGTCGCCGTCGGAGTGGCCGACCAGCCCCGCCTCGCCGGGCCAGGCGAGCCCGCCGAGCCACATGGTCCGGGCGGTGTCCGCCCCGTAGGCGTGGACGTCCACGCCGATCCCGACCCGCGGCTGCTGGGCCTGCGGGTCGGCGATCGGGACGACGTCGCCGCTAGCCGACACGTTCGGCCCGGCGTTGGGCGAGGACCGCTTCGGCGAGCACGAGATCGAGCGGCCGGGTGACCTTGAACGCCTCGGGGTGGCCGGGGATGACGACGACCGGGCGACCGATCGCCTCGACCAGGCCGGCGTCGTCGGTCGCGTCCACCGTCTCGGCGAGCGCATGCGCGTCGGCGAGCACCACCCGGCGAAAGCCCTGCGGGGTCTGCACCGCCCGAAGCGCGGACCGGTCGAGCGTCTCCACGACGACCTCGCCGGCGCGGACCCGCTTCACCGTGTCGACGACGGGCAGCCCCGGCACGACGGCATCCGCACCGGCCCGGACCGCGCCGGCGACGGCGTCAACGAGTTCGCTGGGCGCGAGCGGGCGGGCCGCATCGTGGACGAGGACGACGTCGACGTCGGCATCGAGCGCGGCGAGGGCGCGGGCAACCGACTCCTGGCGGGTCGCGCCCCCGGCGACGACGGCGACCTCGGCCGGCACCTCGTGCGAGTCGAGCAGCGCCCGCACCTCGGCGACCTCGTCCGGCGGTGCGGCGACGATGACGACGTCGACGGTCCGCGCCTGGGAGAGCGCGCGGACCGCGTGCACGAGCATCGGGGCGCCGCCGAGCGGGCGCAGGGCCTTGGGGATGCCGGGGCCGAGCCGCTCGCCCCGTCCGGCGGCGGGCACGACCGCCGCCGTGCTCACGCGGGTCGTCCGCCCTGGGCCGAGCCCCCGGGCCGGGCCAGGTCGCCGGTGGCCGACCCGGCAGCCACCGGGCCCGCGGCGGCGAAAACCATCCGGCCGTTCGCGGTCGTGAGCACGCTGGTCACCCGCACCGTCACCTCGCGCCCGATCGCGGTCGAACCTCGCTCCACGACGACCATCGTGCCGTCGTCGAGGTAGCCGACCGCCTGCCGGGGCTCCTTGCCGGGCTTGAGCAGTAGCACGCTGACCTCGTCGCCGGCGGTGACCGGCGGCCGGAGCGCTAGCGCCAGGGCGTGCAGGTTCAGCACGTCCACCCCGCCGAGGGCGGCGACCCGGGCCAGGTTGGTGTCGAGGGTGAGCAGGGCGGCCGGCCGGTCGAGCGCGGCCCGGACCAGCTTGGCGTCGACCTGCGGAATCTCCGGGTGCCCGTCGGGAACCACCTCGACGGCGAGCGCCGGTTCCCGGCGCAACGCCTCCAGGGTGGCCAGGCCGCGTCGGCCGCGGCTACGGCGAAGGTCGTCCCCGGCATCGGCGAGACCCTGGAGCTCGGCGAGCACCGCGTCGAGGACGAGGACCGTCCCGTGCAGGAAGCCGGCCCGGACGACGTCGAGGATCCGGCCGTCGATCGCCACCGAGGTGTCGATGAGCTGCGGCATCGCCGAAGGTGGCAGCGGCCGGGCCGCGATCCCGACCCGGGAACCGAACAGGGCCAGCATCCCGTCGCGTTTGCTCGCCCCGATCCGGAAGCCGCAGTAGCCGAGAATGACGAGCACCAGACCGAAGATCGGGAAGGCGATCAGCGGGTCCGGGATGAAGAACAGCGGCCAGGCGACCGCGGTGCCGAGCAGCACCCCGACGACGACGCCGGCAGCCCCGGCGACCAGCAGGTCGGCGGTCACGTCGCGCAGCGCCGACTCGGTCCGGTCGGCGGCGACGATCGCGCTGCGGCCCAGGACACCGCCGAGCACGTAGCCGAGCCCGGAACCGACGATCACGCCGACCGTGACGAAGCCGAACGGGCCGAGGCCCGCACCGACCGCGTGCACGGTGCGGGCGATCTCGTAGCCGACGCCGGCGAAGAACAGAACGGTGAGCAGCCTGAGCAGTTCGACCAGACCGCTTGGCGTGCGGCGGCGCGTGACGTTCACCGCGCCTCCCGAGCCCGTCGAGCCTGCCGAGGAACCTCTACGAGGACAGCACCTCGTCTAGGACAATTTCTGCCTTGTCCTCATTAGTACCTTCGGCAAGCGCGAGCTCGCTCACAAGGATTTGCCGGGCCTTGGCCAGCATCCGCTTCTCGCCCGCGGACAGCCCGCGCTCCCGGTCGCGGCGCCACAGGTCCCGCACCACCTCGGCGACCTTGTTGACGTCGCCGGAGGCCAGCTTCTCGAGGTTCGCCTTGTACCGGCGCGACCAGTTGGTCGGCTCCTCGGTGTGCGGGGCGCGGAGCACCTCGAACACCTTGTCGAGACCCTCCTGGCCCACGACGTCGCGGACCCCGACGATCTCCGCGTTCTCGGCCGGCACGCGGACCGTGAGATCACCCTGGGCGACCTTGAGGACGAGGTACAGACGCTCCTCACCCTTGATCACCCGGGTCTCCATGGCCTCGATGAGCGCCGCCCCGTGGTGGGGGTAGACAACAGTTTCGCCGACCTCGAATGACATGGGTTGCGCATCCCTTCGCCTGCCTCAGGGTAACACGGACCGGGGCCGCACCCGACCCCAGGCCCGCGGCATATTCGCAGGTCAGAGGCCTGATCATCCCCGGATGGGGGCTTGACAGCGGCACTGGAACCGTGCATCGACCGCCGCTCTTACCGAAACCGGCGACACGGGCGATACTGGAACGCGTGCGCGACGACGACGACGGTCCGCCGGACGGCCGCCCGGCCGGCGACGGCGCAGTGTGGGCCGGCGACGTCGTCGTCCCAGACGATCTGCGCGAGCTCGGCCATGACGTCGAGGCCTACCGACGGGAGCTTCGCGCGGCGCGCCGACGGGATCGGCTGCGGCACTGGGTCGGCGCCCGGCCGGGAACCCGGTGGCCGGCGGCCGGCTCGCTGATCGCGATGCTGCTGCTCGGCGTGGGGCTCGTCGCCGGGCTGCTGTTCGCACTGCCGGTACATCAGGTGGCGCTGCGCCGGCCGGCGCCGCTCGCCGATCCGGCGATCCCGGCGGGCCAGCTCGGCGGCCTGCTGCCGGAGGTCACGCTGCGGTTGCCCGAAGCCGCCCGGGCGCTCACCCTGCGCCCGGCGTTGTTCGCGTTGGTGCCGGCGCGGTGCGGGTGCGCGGCGATCCTGGACAGCCTGGCCGGTCAGGCCGCCCAGTACGACATCCCGCTCGTCGTGGTCGCCGCCGGCGGCTTCGACCCGGAGCTCGCCGGGCTGGTCCAGGGGATCCACGTGGGGAACGCCGAGGCCGCCTACGACCCGTCCGGCGTCCTCGCGGCGACCTACCGGGCCGACCAGGTGACCGCGGTCATCCTCGCCCCCGACGGCACGGTTCCCTATGTCCTGCGCGACGCCACGTCGGACACCGCGGCTGACACCGCGACCATCGGCGGGCACCTCGACGCCTCGATGCACTGACCGGACGGCCGGCCAGTAGCCTGTCCCCCGATTCGTGGCCGGCGACGGCCAGGTGCGTCGAGGAGGGCCCGAGCTCGTGACCGGCAGCCATGTCCGCGCCCGCCTCGCGGTGCTCGGCGCCCTCGCCGTTGCCGCGCTCGCCACCGGCTGCAGCGCGGGCATCGGGGCGGAGACATCCCAGGAGCGTCCCGCCGTGCAGGGCGTGGAGGCAACCCTCGGCAAGGTCGCGCTCCGCGACGTCTACATCGAACCGTCGGCGACCGGTGGCCCGGACCTGGCCTACCTGGTTGCGGTGCTCGTCAACAGCGGGCCCACGCCGGACACGCTCGACGGGATCTCCTCGACCGCGGCGACGTCGATCACCGCGTCCACCGGCGCAACCACTTTTCCCTTGAACGACGGAACGCTCCTCGCCCTGACCGACCCCGTCACCGGGGAGACCGGGTTGACGGTGTCCATGTCGCTGAGCCAGCCGGCCACGGTCGGCCTGACGATCCCGGTGACGTTCAGTTTCGCAAGTGCCGGCTCGACGACGCTTCAGGTTCCGGTGTATGTCAACCCGGGGACGACGGCGACGTCGACGCCGATCCCGGTCGGCAGCTAGCGCCCCTGGTTGGCGACCGCCTGGATCGCCGCCCGCGCCGCCGCCGGGTCCAGGTACTCCCCACCCGGGACGGTGGGACGCAGGTGATCGTCTAGGTCATAAAGCAACGGGATCCCGGTCGGGATGTTGAGCCCCGGGATGTCCGCGTCCGAAACCCCGTCGAGGTGTTTCACGACCGCGCGCAGCGAGTTGCCGTGCGCCGCGACGAGGACGACGGACCCGGCCCGCAGGTCGGGGACCAGGGCGTCGTACCAGTAGGGCAGCAACCGCTCGACGACGTCGCGCAGGCACTCGGTGTTTGGCAGCAGGTCGGGTGCCAGCGCGGCGTAGCGCGGATCGCCGGCCGCGGTGTACTCGGAGTCGGCCGGCAGCGGCGGCGGCGGCACGTCGTAGGAACGCCGCCAGAGCATGAACTGCTCGTCCCCGAACTCGGCCCGGATCGCCGCCTTGTCCTTGCCTTGAAGCGCGCCGTAGTGACGCTCGTTGAGTCGCCAGGACCGCCGGACCGGGATCCACTGCCGGTCGCAGGCGGCGAGGGCAAGCTCCGCGCTGCGGATTGCCCGGCGCTGCACCGAGGTGTGCAGAACGTCGGGCAGCAGTCCGGCCTCGGCGAGCAGCCGGCCGCCGCGTTCGGCCTCCGCCACCCCCCGCTCGGTGAGGTCGACGTCGACCCATCCGGTGAAGCGGTTCCGCGCGTTCCACTCGCTCTCGCCGTGGCGGAACAGGACCAGCGTGCTCATGGTGGCGAAGTCTGCCAGCCGGGCGGTCAGTCGCCCGGCGGGGGCGGGCGGTCGCCGTCCGGATCGGCGAAGTGGGCGAACGCCGCCAGGTTGGCCAGGCTCTCACCGCGGTCGCTGCGCCAGGCCCATTCCCGGCGGATCGAGCCGGCGAAGCCAAGCTCCAGGGCGGTGTCGAAGTTCTCGTCGGCGTAGCTGAGGACGCAACCGAGCAGCCGGTCTATCTCCTCGGCGCTCACCGATGCGAGCGGCAGGTGGCCGGCGATGAAGACGTCCCCGAGCCGGTCGACGGAGAAGGCCATCCCGAACATCCGGGCGTTGCGCTCGAGCAGCCAGCGGTAGAACCCGGCGTGGTTCTCGTCCGGGCGGCGGACGAAGAAAGCCTCGACCAGCAGGCTGTGCTGGCCGACTACCAGCCAGCAGTTCGTGGCCAACTTGTGCTGGCCGGCCAGGGCCACCAGGAAGGCGCCCGGCCGGGGCCGCTCGTAGTGGAGCTCGGCATCGTCGAGGGCGGCTGCGATGACCGCGTCCAGTCGATCGAGCTGGCCGCTCACCGGGCGGCCGCCGCGGTGCGGTCGTCGACCCCCTGCTCGAGGTTCGCGATCGCGTCCCGGTAGACGTCGAGGACACCGCCGGCGGTGGCGCTCCACCCGAACTGCGCGGCGTGGCGCAGCGCACCGGAACCCAGCCGCTCGGCGAACCGCGGCCGCTCGGCGAGCCGGCGGATCGCCGCCGCGTAGTCGGCCGGGTGGTGCCCGGCGACGAGCAGGCCGGACCGGCCGTCGTCGACCGCGGTGCGAAGGCCGCCGACCGCGGCCGCGACGACCGGCGTGCCGCAGGCCTGCGCTTCGAGGGCGACCAGGCCGAACGACTCGTTGTAGCTGGGGACGACGCAGACCGTCGCGGCCCGGTACCAGTCGGCGAGCCGGGCGTGGGGGGCCGGCGCGGCGAATCGCACGACGTCGGCGACCCCGAGCTGACCGGCGAGCTTCTGCAACCGCTCGGCATGGTCGAGTCCGGCACCGCTCGGGCCGCCGACGATCGCGACGACCAGCCGGTCGCGCAGACCGGGTTCGGCTGCGAGCAGGTCCGCGGCGACCCGGACCAGCAGGTCGGGTGCCTTGAGCGGCTGGAGCCGGCCGACGAACAGGGCCACGACCGCGTCGGGGCGCAGCCCGAGTCGAGCCCGCGCCTCGACCCGGTCCCCGGGCCGGAACATCTCGAGGTCGACACCTGGCGCGACGATCGCCACCCGGTCCGGGTCGGCGCCGTACAGCCCGACCAGCTGCTCCGCCTCCTCGGCGGTGGAGGCGATCAGCCGGTCGGCGGCCGCGACGACCTGCGCCTCCCCGATGACCCGCGCGGTCGGTTCCGGTGCGTCCCCGTCGGCGAGCGAGGCGTTCTTCACCTTGGCCATCGTGTGCATGGTGTGCACCAGCGGCGCGCCCCAGCGCTCCTTGGCCAGCCAGCCGACCTGGCCGGACAGCCAGTAGTGGGAATGGATGACGTCGTAGTGCCCGGGGTCGTGCATCGCCTCGACCCGGAGCACGCCGCTGGTGAAGGCGCAGAGCTGGGCCGGCAGGTCGTTCTTCTCCAGGCCCTCGTACGGCCCGGCGGTCACGTGCCGGACGACGACCCCGGGGTGCAGCTCGATGACCGCCGGCAGGTCGCTGCGGGTGGCCCGGGTGAAGATGTCGATCTCGATGTCGAGCGCGGCCATCCGCTTGGCCAGCTCGACGACGTAGACGTTCATCCCGCCGGCGTCGCCGACCCCGGGCTGGTCGAGCGGCGAGGTGTGCAGCGAAATGGTCGCGACCCGGCGCGGGCGGCGACGGCGCGCGACGGAGACGGTCACCGCCCGCCTCCCTCGCAGCGTTCAGCCATCCTCACATCGAACCGCCGGCTGCCCGTTCCGATTCCCGCCCCCGGGCGGGCCGGGCGGCCCGGGCGGCGCGGGCCGGCCGGGCGGGCCGGGCGGGCCGGGCGGGCCGGGCCGGACCGTGCTGACCATAGGCTGCACCGATGGTCAGCACGAGCGCCGTAGTCACCGGCGCGAGCAGCGGAATCGGCGCCGCGACCGTGCGCCGGCTGGCCCGGGACGGCTTCACCGTCGTTGCGGCCGCCCGGCGGCTGGAGCGGCTGGAGGCGCTCGCCGCCGAGACCGGGGCCCGCCCGGTGCGCCTCGACGTCACCGACCCGGCGTCGGTGGCCGACCTCGCGGCCGCGGTCGAAGAGTGCGCGGTCCTCATCAACAACGCCGGCGGCGCGCTCGGCCTCGAGCCGGTCGCCGAAGCCGACCCGGCCGACTGGGCGCGGATGTACGAGGTCAACGTCCTCGGCGTTCTCCGGGTGACCCAGGCGCTGCTCCCGCAGCTGATCCGGTCCGGGGACGGGGTAATCGTCAACGTCGGATCGACCGCCGGGCACCTGGTCTACGAGGGCGGCGCCGGCTACACCGCGGCCAAGCACGCGCTGGCCGCGGTGACCGAGACGCTGCGCCTGGAGCTGTGCGGTCAACCGGTCCGGATCACCGAGGTGGCCCCGGGGATGGTGCACACCGAGGAGTTCAGCCTCACCCGCTTCCGCGGGGACCAGGAGCGCGCGGACGCGGTCTACCGGGGCGTCGCCGCGCCGCTGGTCGCCGAGGACGTCGCGGACGCGATCGCCTGGGTGGTCACGCGACCGGCGCACGTCAACATCGACCTGCTGGTGGTCAAGCCGCGGGACCAGGCCGCCCAGCACAAGGTGCACCGGGGCGCGCCGTGAGAATGGACCGATGACCGCCGACCACACCCACGTAGTCTCCAACGGCAAGCGCCGCCTGACCCTCGACGAGCTGGCCGTCATGCAGCCCGGGCTCGATCGGTTGATGGCCGAGGTGGGGCCGCGGATGCATCGGCTCTACCACGCGGCGCGGGCCGGGAACTGGCCGCTCGCCGAGTACTTCTTCCGATCCGTCGTCAAGCAACTGCGGCTGTGCGCGACCAGCCGGCCCAAGTACGCCGAGGACATCGACCGTTATCTCGCCGAGGACACCCCGGCGGTCCGCGAGGCGCTGCGCGCCCAGGACAGCGACGGCTTCCACGCGGCGTACGCCAGCATGGTCGATCGGGCCAACGACTATCACGTCTCGACCGGCAAGCCGTTCATCCGCTGGGTGACCCCGACCTCCCCGCCGGATGACCTCGACCTCACCGCGGGAGTGGAAGCGCCATGACGGTTAGCTACCCGGAGTTCGTCGCCGCGACCCGCCGGGAAGGCGAGGGCCTGCTCACCGCGGCCCGGATCGGTCTCGACGCGCCGGTCCCGACCTGCGGCGAGTGGACGGTCGGGGACCTGCTGTCGCACGTCTCCCGGATCTACCGGTTCGTCGCGACCGCGGTGCACGATCGGGCGACCGCGGCCCCCGCCCGGCCGGAGATCCCCGACGGCGCCGATCTGATCGACTACGCCGAGTCCGCGCTGGACGACCTGGTAGAGGCACTCGGCGGCGTCGACCCGCAGACCCCGGTCTGGAACTGGTCGCACCAGGAGCAGGTCGCCGGGTTCTGGGCCCGGCGGATGGCCCAGGAGTCGCTCGTGCACCGCTGGGACGCGCAGAACGCGCACGGGATCGCGCAGCGGATCGAGCCGGAGCTCGCCGCCGACGGCCTCGACGAGCTTTTCGACGTGCTTATGCCGCGGATCCTCGAGCGGGACTTCCCGGACCGGTCGACCATCCCGTCGGTGTCACTCGGCCTGCATGCGAGCGACATCGACCGGCAGTGGCGGGTGGCGCTGTCCCCGGCCGGTTTCGACCCGCAGGCACCCGGGCCGGCCGAGGTGGACCTCACCGGCAGCGCCCCCCGGCTGCTGCTCACGGTGTACGGCCGGATCGGCTTGGACGCGATCGAGTTGACCGGGAGCGCCGCCGCCCTGGATACCTGGCGCGGGGCGCTGCACTTCTAGCTCCAGCTTGGCCGGCCGGTGGCGATTGCCCCGGCGCCACGGGGGAATATGGCAAGGAGCGGTGGCAAGGAGCGGGGTACCGGCGGCAAGGTAGGCGGAGGCGGCATGCGGCGGGCGCTCGGTGTAGGGACGGTCGCGCTGGCGGTGGCCGGGCTGGCCGTCGTGGCCGTGCCCGCGCAGGCGACCGTCGCCGGACCGGTGATGTCCCCCGCACTGGCGCTGCCCCGGTTCGGCGGCGGGGAACCGTCGATCGCGGCCGACCCGACCGGCAACGGGACAGTGATCGTCACCGCACCACAGGGGGTTCCCGCGGTGGCCGGCTGCCAACTCCTCGGCGCGGCGACCTGCAACGGGGTCGCCGCCTGGCGC
The DNA here is from genome assembly GCA_035533475.1 of Mycobacteriales bacterium. Classification (NCBI taxonomy): domain Bacteria; kingdom Bacillati; phylum Actinomycetota; class Actinomycetes; order Mycobacteriales; species Mycobacteriales bacterium. The sequence continues at coordinate 137,687 of DATLTS010000014.1, forward strand.
AGCACCAACTTCGGGGTGAGCTTCGACGCCGGGCAGGGCGTCGGTTCGCTCACCGGCGGCGGCGACTCCGACGTGGCGATCGCCCCGGACCACACGGTCTACGTCGCCGATCTCGAAGCGGTGGCCGCGGCACTGTGCGTCTCGGCCGACGGCGGGCGAACCTACGGCACCGGAGCCGTGGTCAACACCGCCTGCAACGGTCTCGCGCTCAACCAGCAGGGCCCCGAGAACGACCGGGAATGGCTGACCGTCGGACGCCACGGCGAGGTCTACCTCACCTACCACGACTTCACCGCCGGCTTCCCGATCATCCTGCGATCCGACGACAAGGCGCGCACCTTCCTGCCGTGCGGCACCATCCTCAACCCCTCCTCCGCCGCCGGTCAGAACTACAACCCGGCGCAGGGCACCCTGGTCGCCAAACCTGCGGTCGGCAAAGACGGATCGCTCTACGTGGAGGTCACCGAACCGGACCAGACGTCGACGACCGCGGTCGGAGCCGCCCTGGACAACCTGTTCATGACCGTGGCCAAGGGCGGCTGTTCGGGCGGCACGGTGTTCAGCAACTACACGATCTACCGCAACACCGGGGCCAGCCTGGGCGAGATCTTCAACGCCGACGCGATCGACGGCGCTGGCACCCTCTACGTAGTGGCCGCGGGTCGCACGACCGCCGGGCAGACCAACCACAACATCTGGCTGTTCGTCTCCCACGACGGTGGCCAGACCTGGACCGCGCCGATCCGGGTGAACACGCCGAATCTCACCGCGAACGTGCTGCCGGCGATCACCGGCGGCCTCGGCTCGAACCAGGTGGCGCTCGGCTGGTTCGGGAGCTCGACCAGCGGTGATCCGAACAACACCAAGGATCGCTGGAACTACTACGTCGCGACCTCCCTGGACGGTGGCCGCACCTTCCAGCAGAGCGCGGTGGCGCTGTCCGGTAAGTGGGCCGGCTCCTACGTCCACTACGGCGACATCTGCACCCAGGGGCTGTTCTGCGGCCTGGTCCCCGGCCAGCCCGGCAATCGCGACCTGGCGGACTTCTCCTCGCTCACCGTAAACCCGCGCACGGGCTGCCTGCTGCTGGCGTTCCCGGCCGACCCCTACAACAACAACCCGGCCACCAAGCCGCCGAGCACGGACAACTTCAGCTCCACCGCCTACGTTTCCCGCCAGGTGGGTGGCAGCTGCCTCGCGCCGACCCCCACCACGCCAGGACCCCAGCGGCCGCCCGCCGCCAAGCCCCCGGCCGGTAGCGCGAGCGGGCCGACGACCGCCGCCGTCGGCAGCGGGCTGGCGGACACCGGGTCCGACCCCGCGATCCCGGTGATCGGCCTCGCCCTGCTCGTCGCCGTCGGCGTCGGCAGCCGCGCCCTGCGCCCCTGACCGGTGAAGACCTCGGCCACCATCGGGAAGTGCACGGTCCTCGACGACAGGGGCGGCGGTGCGCTCGGCTTCGAACCAGTCACCTACGCCGACCCGGGCGACTGGACGCGGGTGTAGGAGGGCAAAGCCGGACCGAGCGCCGGAGGTACGACCCGGTCGACCGGCGTCAGAGAGTGGCGTCGAAGTCGACTCCTTGGTCTCGACCGACCCCGCGGTCCGCCTCGACGCCGTCTGGGTGGTCCAGTACAGGTTCGTGTGTGCGATGACCCGGTCCGGCGGCGGCGCGCCCCATGCCGTCTGGTCTTCCGTGGTGTGGGCATCGCTGACAAGGGTCGCGTCGCATCGGGGCGCTGCCCGTCCCGCTCGGAAATGCAATCCGGTCGCCGAGCAGGGCGAACGTCACCGGCTGACCATCTTCAACGCCCCGGCGGGCGCACCACAGGATCTTGAGGAAATAGCATGATTAACGGGCCTTTGTGGGGTGAGCATGACGGTCACCTCGTTGACCTTCGCTCGTTGACATTCGCTGCCGGCGTCGATGTCACCATGGGCCGCACGAGGGCGCGGCGTTCGGTGCTGCCCGGCACCGTCGAGCAGCGAATGCCCTGCGACGGGGTCACCGACCTGAGCGCCGCACGGGCGGCTACCCTCGGCCAGGAGGTCCCTTCGAGGGACCACGCCAGACGGGTTCAGTTGCGGAGGACACGTGGAGGGTGGGACCCCTATCTCGTATGCGGGCGTGCCCAAGGGCACCCCGATGCTGACTTCAAGCGACCGGGAGTTCGGGACGATCGAGCACGTGCTGGAGATCCCGCAAGAGGACCTCTTCGACGGCATCGTCGTGAAAACCGCTGACGGGCTGCGGTTCGTCGACCGCGACCAGGTCAGCGAGATCACCGATCGCTACGTGATCTGCGACCTCAGTGACGAGGAAGCTGCGGACTTACCGGCGCCGAGCGGATCACCCGTCTATCACGCAGACGCCGCACAGGACGCCGGGAACTCGCTGCACGACAAGTTCGGTCGCATGTTCCTTCGACGGCACTGGATCGAAGACAAGAACTGAACGGACCTGCGTGATCCGCTGGGATGCCCGGACTTGGAGGCTGGGTGAACCACGGCTTCAAGTTTCACGGTTGACGGTCCGCGCCGCTGCTGGGGCCTAGCTCCTGGGCACCTCTCGTTGACGAGATCGATGACTGGGGTGATCTTGCTGATCGGCACGGTACGGTCCGCAATCTGCTTCACGGTCGGAATGGGCTTGCTTGCCAGTGCGTGATTGACAACGTCTGCTGGTACTGACTCCTTGCGGCTAGCCTGGCTGCGTCCGCATCGCGCGTCTGTCGTGGTTGTCCTCTTCAGCGGGGCTTAGTGACGGTCAGTTGGCGCGGCGCGTGATCCACCAGTAGCAGCCGCCGAGGGCGGCGAGGGCGAGGAAGATACCGACGTCCAGCCATTGGAAGGTCCAGTAGCGGCTAGCCGGCTGGTAGGTGACCACGAGATGGAACAGGCGGGCCGCCTGGTTCTGACAGTGCTAGCGATCTGGTCATCGGTTTTGGGTGGCTCGTGTTCTGGGGCTACTGGCTCGCCTCGTCCGTCGGCGTCAAGTCCGGTCGAACGCGTTGGCGTCGCTTCGCGGGCATCCGGGTCGTGATCGCGCTGATCGTCCTGCTGCTTCTCCGGGTGCGCGCATTTCGCGGGCATGCGATGCATGATCCGTGGTTGGCGGGCGTCGGCGTTGCTCTGTTCGTCATGGGATTGACCCTCGCGATCTGGGCGCGGCTCTTCCTCGGTCGCAACTGGGGCGCTCCGATGTCGGAGAAGGACAACCCCGAACTCGTCACGACGGGTCCCTACCGCTGGATCCGAAACCCCATTTACTCGGGCCTCATCCTCGCCATGATCGGCACAGCCACCGCGGTGAGCGTCTCCTGGCTCGCGGTTGTCGCG